>JABDGA010000006.1 GCA_013286285.1 Alphaproteobacteria bacterium
GAGCGGAGTCTGTGTTATTTCCGGCCTGCTGGCCATCCGCGCTGCCCCCTGCAGTTCCCGTTGCCGCAGCCCCAAGATTGTCCTGAAGCGCCTGCCCGAGCTGTGAAAGTATATCCGCCGCGCTCTTACCGTCGCCGCTTACCATCAACGAATTCAGTTCCTGGCGGATCGACTGAAGATTAGGCTGCTGGCCAATCTGCGCAATAAGGGAAAATAGCTGCGACAACGCCGCCATAATCGCATCGTTGCTGGTTTTAATCGTATTGGTATTCGTATCATCCTGCTGCACCGGAGCCGAATCCCCGGAAGGCGCTGTCGACGCCGAACTCTGCGGAGTGGTTTGTGCAAGTCCGCCCGCCTGTTGCAAAAGCGCCTGCAGGAGTTGCTGCAACTCTGCAAGCAAATTCTCGTCCTGCGACGATAATATCGGTGTGGCAGCCGTGGTTGATGCGTTGGCAGAGGTAGCTGAACCGGCGGCGTCGGAAGCAGTCAACTGCGCCTGCACCAGGAATGCTATCTGTGCTATATTATTACCCAGGCCATTTGAAGCGCTGTTATCATTGGTTCCGCCCTGCGGCGATGCGGAAGTGGGATTGGAGTCCGTCGGCTGGCTGGAATGCAGCAGGTGGCTAAAATCGCTATTGCCTGAACCGGACGATTGTGACTGCCCCTGCGTATTGGACGAACCTGAATTTACCTGGGTGGCCGCCCCCTGGCTCGTATTTTGCGTATTTGTGCCCTGGGCATTATTCTGTGAAGCAGCGTTTCCGGCAGCAGGAGCCGCACTTTGGCCACCGTCGGTCGCAGCTTGCGGCGCTGCAGGAGGGGCTGGCGGTATAGTTACGATAGCTGCAATGGAACCTGTCATATACATCCTTGAATAAATAACGCCGGAATCAATAGCGCTATCTTAATAAGCAAAGAGTATGCCAAATCAGATAATTCATATAACTTATTGTTATATGAATATTAATTTATTACTGAGTTTTCCCGTCAAAGAGGCTTTTATAATCGGGCAGTGACTGCAGCCAATCGCTATGGAAGAAACTGCCTATCCAATCACTAAGGAATGTATTTCCGATCGCCCTGGGCACAAGTAATATGAAATCTCCACCCGCTTTCATCCGCCCTGCAATATCCTCGGCAATGTGCCCGGAACCGAAGAAAATATCCCCGCGCATCGGCCCGCGTATTCCCCTTCCCGTATCCTGCGCGATCATGAGCTTGCGGGTAATGACAAAAGGCATGTCCGGCGTTCCTGGCACCACCGTATCCATAAATACCGGCATACCCAGGGGTATATAGCTATCATCCACCGCAAGGGAGCGTCCGGGGGTAAGTGCCACCTTTTCCGTCCCGTACGGGCCGCCGTTCATTTCCTGGAAAAATATATAGGACGGATTCTGCCACATTGTCTGCCACATATCCTTCGGATGATCATAGAGCCACTGGCGAATGCTCTGAAGCGTGACATCCTTCGCATTGAGCAGCCCCTTGTCCACCATCATCCGCCCTATGGCCACATAGGGCTGGTTATTATTCCCGGCATAGCCCACATGGATAATTTCCCCGTTGGGCAGTTTTATGCTGCCGGATCCCTGTATGTGCATGAAGAACAGCTGTACCGGATCATCCACATAAGCAATCACTGGCGTGTACCCTTCAAGATAGCCTATATCAACCTGCTCTCGCGTATAGCTGGTCGCTGGCTGCGGCATGGCATAGACAGGATATGCAAATGGACGTTGCTTGGCACGGGCTCCGCTTAACAGCGGCTCATAATACCCGGTAAGAAACGCATGCGGACGCTGGTTGCCGCTGGCCCTTGCCGCCAAGAACTCCTGCTCAAAAAATTTCCGGACGCTTATTTCATCACCTGCAGGAACAAGCGCGGCTTTACGGCAAATTTCCTTCCATACGCTGACCGGCGCCAGCAATTCATCTTTGCCAGTCGCATCGGTATCCGCACGCCTGGCAAATTCCCCACAAGATTTGAGAAACGTTGCAAATGCCTCGACATGGTTATCCACGTCCCAACCCTCAATATCCTTAAATTCAATGCGCTTCAGCACCAGTTTTTCAGCGGAAGCTGCGCTGGGGGCAACAGGTGCAGGGGATGGCATTGAAGCAGGAGGAGAAGAAGCAGAGGAAGACGGGCCAGTATGGACATCAGGAAGATAAGACTGCAGCTGCTGCAACTGCTCGCAGGAAACAAGCGCCACAGAAGCCAACATAATCACTGAAATGCAAAAACGCTTCATATAGCCATGAAATTATGTCGCCACTATTTTCCAGTTGGGATCACGGGAAGAGACGTCACGCTCAAACGTCCAGACGTCAATGGCCTTTTCTATCTGGGACGGATCGCCGCCCACCACTTTATTATCCTTGTCGCGCATAATATTGATCTGCTCGGTGGTAAACTGAATCGTTACCGATGCCATATTACCCTTCAGGAACACTTCCGTAATGTCCGTTGCGAGGACGGAAACCAGGGTAGTTTCCCGCCGCGCATCTTCGTTCTTGTGGGCATCAATCTCATCAGAAAAATGTTTGAACCGTTCCTCTGAAAGCACCATACGGAGTTTATCCTTGTCGCCTTTGGAAAAGGCTTCCAACACCCACTCGAACGCGATTTTTGCGCCCACCAGAAAATCGCTGGTGCTAAAGGAGGCATCCACTGCCTTAATAGCCTTAAGACCTGCGGAAACCATTTGATTTCCTTGCAATTGCTGCGGCACGATATCCTCTTCGCTCACTTTCTTGCTTAAACGATCGGAAAACGGCACATTCTTTACCTGCGATACGTTACGCGCCGCATTTTTCCACATCTCGCGTGGATCAAGCCCGCTATTGCGACCAAGCATAGCGCGCAGCCGGAATAATACAAAAGCGGCCACAATTCCCAGAAATATGATGTCACCGTATTGAAAGCTATCATTCATATGGTTTGGTCCAACTCCGCCTTCCAGAAAATACAGGAGGTGTTCGTTACGCGAACGAATGCCACGCTTTGATTAAAGCGCTACCTAGACCTGCTGATAAGGAATCGGCGTCTTCTTGATGGGATCCATCACCAGTTCGCCATTTTCATACTGGGCCGCAATATAGCGGCGATTACGATTGATAAAAAGCACCGGTTTCACTTTTTTCCCGTTATAGACACGCAGTTCGGTGACCTTGCCACGACTTTCCGGATTATTTTTACTAGTAGCCATGCTATTCCTCACTTTATTCTTAAGCAATGCTGCAAAATGACCACGTTACCAAAAAACATGACACTTATGCAAAGATCCTGCTGGAAATCTCGGAGAATATAGTGATATATTCTTACGCTTGCAAGTATTTATTTACGCCGTCCAGCGTTATTTTCAGTACCTCAACTTCGCAACCGGTTAACCTGATACTGCCATGAAAACCATATACAAACCACGCCTTTTTAGCATGCTGCCTTTTCTGCTGGGCAGTATGCTGTTATCCTGTCCGGCGTTTGCCGTATCCCCTTCCCCGGTTTCCATAGAGGAAACTCCAGAGAATAGCACTCATGGGCAAAATGCTTCTAAGGAAGGTATCCCGTTGGGCGACTATTTGTCTGGAAAATTTGCCGAATCGAATGGCGACAGCGATAAAAGCATCAAATTCCTGCATGAATCGCTTAGCCGCGATCCACATAATAAGGATATCATGCTAAACTTGTATTATGCACTGGTGAGCGCAGGCGATATTGCGGAAGCAGCCTCTATGGCTAAAAAGCTTCCCGATGCCATGGCCGATGATAACAACGAATTTTCGCCGCAATTCCTGCTGACACTGGAATCCGCGAAGCGCGGGCAATATGCGGAAGCCGAAAAACACTTGCGCTCTATCCCCAAAGCCGGCTTCAATAGCGTACTGGTACCATTGCTGCAAATCTGGCTAAAGTGCGCTAACGGTGAAATAAAAATACCGGTGGACACAAAGGATATCTTGCCTAACGGCAAAATGCTGATGGCGCATATTTATTTGCATGCAGGCCTTATTGATGAGCTATCCGGGTTCAAAGCCAATGCCCTGCAGAATTATGAAGCGGCGGCAAAGGAAACCCGCCTTGAGTCTATGCGGGCTGCGGAAGCCCTTGCGAATTATTACCTGCGCGAAGGTGAAAAGGACAAATATATCCATTTTGACAATGAATACAGCGCAGTGCATGGGGAAACAGTCATTGACAATGAAAATGTTCCCGGCCAGTTGCCGAGACCGCTGGTAAGCAATGCGACGGAAGGCATGGCGGAGGCAATATATACCGTCGCGAGCATTTTCCATGGAGTCCGCACTCCGGCAGATGAAATCACCTCGTTGAAGATGGCGCTTTATCTGCGCCCTGACTTCCCAGCCGCCCATTTTCTGCTCGCTAGCGCTTATGAAATCAATCATGCCTATCCGCAGGCGATAGCCAGCTATAAGCTTATTCCACAGGAATCGCCGTATTTTCTGCAAAGCCGCATCATGACGGCCTATGACAGGAGCGAAACGAATGAAAAAGCCGCCGCGCTTGCAGAATTGGACAAAATAGCCACAGAAAAACCACATATGATTTCCGCGCTGCTGGCCAAAGGGGATATTTTACGTTCTACGAATGAATATTCCAGTGCCATTGATGCCTATAATACGGCGATTTCCCGTATAAAAACGCCAGAAAAACCGCACTGGATCATCTTTTTTTCTCGTGGCATATGTTATGAGCGTATTGGGAATTTTGAAAAAACCGAAGCGGATATGAGAAAAGCGCTTATGCTCAGCCGCGATGAACCGGATGTGCTGAATTACTTGGGCTATAGCTGGCTCACGCGCCGCCACAATATTGCCGAAGCCCGGAAAATGATTGAGGAAGCCTATGACGCACGACCGGAGGATCCGCAGATTATCGATTCCATGGGATATGCGCTTTTTGCGGAGGGCGACTTTTCCAGCGCCCAGGAATATTTCGAACGCGCGCTGGAGCGCATTCCGGACGATCCTACGATAAACGAGCATCTGGGGGATACTTATTGGCAGTTGGGACGCAAAACCGAGGCGGGCTATCAATGGCAGCGTGCCCTTGAAGACAAGCCGGATGAAGACAATAAAAAAGAATTGCTCAAAAAGATTAGCACCGGGATGCCGCAAATCGTACCGTTGAAATCTGCGGAAGCGAAGAAATCTGCAAAATCCACGGCAGTACAATGAGCGTACTCAGCGCCCAGGCTCCTGCGAAAATAAACCTCTATTTGCGTGTGACCGGGAAAACTCCGGAGAACTACCATTTGCTCGACAGCCTGGTAGTCTTTGCTAACATTTATGATGTCATCGAAATTTCGCCTGCCGCTGCGATCAGCGTAACGGTCACAGGAGAAAATGCCGCCTTGGTTTCTCCGTCCGACAATACCGTATTAAAAGCGGCTACAGCCCTGCAAAGCCATTTTGGTATTAAAACCGGTGCGCAGATTCTCCTACAGAAAAACCTGCCGGTAGGAGCAGGCATCGGTGGCGGCTCCTCCGATGCAGCAGCGGCTCTTAAGCTGCTGATACGCCTATGGAAGATAGATATTTCCGAGCATGATTTGGATAGCATTGCTTTATCCATAGGCGCGGATGTCCCGGCATGCCTGCGCGCCACTGCTGTATATATGAGCAGTATCGGCGAGATTATAGACAAAGCTCCCAAATTACCCAAACTGCATATGGTGCTGGTTGGCACCGGCAGGCCTTTACTCACCAAAGATGTCTTTGCACGCTATAAGGAAAAATTTGTTCCTCCCGTTGTTCCACCCAGAGCGTTTACATTCGAGATGGATCTTCTGGATTTTCTGTATAGAAATGGCAATGATCTGCAACGCCCGGCAATAGAGTTAATGCCTGAAATAGAGGATGTCCTTGCAGCGCTTACCGCTGAAGAGGGCTGCCTGCTGGCGCGCATGAGCGGCAGCGGCGCGACCTGCTTCGGGTTGTTTGAAAAACGCAAGTTCGCGGAAGAAGCCGCCATCAAGCTCAGCGACCGGCATCCCAAATGGTGGGTTAAAGTGGCGCAATATGAGTAACGAGTGACGCGTAACGGAAATGAGCAAGAAGAATAAACTGCGTTACAAAAGCCGCGGCAATCCGTTTCCTCCCATTATCATGACCGGTATCGTATCGTTGCGCCAGACGGTGGAAGATGGGAAGGAATCCCCTAACCCGGAAAAAGGCGACATGCAGATTTACCTGAGCACCGATTCCCTGGTCTATAATCCCCATGTGGGGGATTTTGAATCCATTGGCCTGGAAGGGTATCTCAAAGCCAATATTTTTGACGGCAAAAGCTGGAAGCCGCTGTCATTAGAAGAATTTTTCCCCGGACGCGAGTATTATTTTGGAAAACGGGATCGCCCGATGGATACCTATCATATGTGCCTTCCTACTCTACAGAAAACAAAAGGTACAATGCTGGCGCGCACATACCGTGAACATTATAGAATCATGACCCCCGGCGACAATGCCCTGCTATCATGTCAAAAAAACTTCACCAATCCTTAAAAAAACGTTAACAATTATGTGATAGGTTGGATCCTAGCAAGAAGTTAGCAAGAGAGGATTGTATGTTATCTAGTGAAACCAACATCCGGGAACAGATCAAGCAATTAATTGAAGAAGCGGGGAAAATGCCAGAAACCGTCCTGCTTTTAGCAGATGCGATAGAGGCCATAAACGTAGGAAACGGCATGTGCTCCACGAAACAGTCTTACCTTGAATCCGTAAAAATTGCACTATCTATCCTCTTCGATCGCGAAAGAGAGCAGGAGATCCTGAAAGCACACGGGAAATATACCGCAGAACCGAAAAACAAGGAAGCCAAAAACCGTTTCCGCGAACTTACCAAGGAAATGCTGCAATAACCCCCGCCGCACTGCAAAACTTACGCTGAATCATTACATGGCCATCTTCCTGGTGGCGATAAATTCATATTACCAGAAAAATAATGACTTTATAAAAAGAATTTAATACCCTTTCGACATATTGGAAACGGGACGATTGTCCTATAAAGAGGGGTTATATGCCGGCAAGCGAGCAGACAATCAGGAAACAAATACGGGAATTAATCGAAAAGGCAGGAAAGCCTGTAGAAACTACACTGCTGCTGGCAGATGCGATAGAGGCCATAAACGTAGGCAAGGGAAAATGCTCGACACAGTATACGTATCTTGAATCTGTAAAGATCGCCCTGGGTATTCTTTTTGATCGCGATCGGGAACAAAAAATACTTACGGCACAAGGGAAATATGCTGCTGCTCCAGAAGATAGGGAAGCAATCCACTATTTTCAGGAACTCACCAAGGAAATGCTGCAATAACCGCAATAGCTGCCCCCCCCAAGAGGAGACAGCTATCTTTCCGTTCTTACGCAGCCGCTTTGGCATTATGCGGGCGGAACCTGCGGCGCCTTCTGTGGCTCGCATTCGGCGATGGATGTTTGCGAGGTTCTTCAAGCGCTTTATCTCCCGGATTCATCAGCCGCTCTATGGCGCGCCATTTAAGCCTGTCTTCCGGAGAGATAAGGCTGACGGCGGAGCCAGACGCCCCTGCCCTTGCAGTCCTGCCGATACGGTGGATATAATCTTCCGGCGCATGCGGCAAATCGTAGTTAATCACATGCTTAATATGGTCGATATCCAACCCGCGTGCAGCAACATCGGTTGCCACGAGAATGCGGTGTTTTTTTGCCCGAAACGCCTCAATCACACGATCACGCCTGCTCTGCTTCAGATCGCCATGAATAGCTTCCGAACTCATCTTTTGCTTGTTCAGCTTCACTGAAAGGCGATCTGCTCCCCTCTTGGTTTTTACAAACACGATGATGGAGCCTTCCCGCGCGTTCAGTTCTTTCAACAAAAGATCATATTTATTCGTAGCATCCGTATGGATAGTCTCATGCGTGAGATTTACATTCGCCTTGGGGGCGGCATTCTCCTGTCCCACCTTGATACGCACAGGGCTAGTCAGGTACTTTGCCGCCACCTTCATGATATTATCCGGCATGGTGGCGGAAAACATCAAGGTCTGGCGTGTCTTGGGCAGAAATTTTGCAATCTGGTCAAGCTGCGCGGAAAAGCCCATATCCAGCATCCGGTCGGTTTCATCAAGGACGAGAAACCCAGCATCGTGCAGCATCAATGTACCACGCTCGAGATGGTCATTGATACGACCCGGGGTGCCTATAATAAGGCGTGGGCGGTTGCGCAACTGAATGAATTGCGGCCCCATGGACTCCCCTCCGATAAGCAGTGCAGTATTAATGGTATTGCGGGTACCCAGCATCGCTTTGAGCACGCTCATCACCTGCGTGGCAAGTTCACGGGTGGGCGTCAGTATGAGCGCCGCACCACGCGGATTGGCAAGCAGCTTCACGATAAGCGGGATGGCAAACGCAGCGGTTTTACCGGTGCCGGTCTGTGCCGAGGCCAGTATGTCACGCCCTTCCAACGCAGGAGGAATAGCTTCCGCCTGTACAGGCGTCGGGGTTTTAAACTGCATCCGCACCAGCGTTTCCATCAGCACAGGCGGCAAGTTAAATTTTAAAAAATCAGCGTTCGTATTTTCCACCGTATTTACTTCATTAAACATTGTATTTCCTTATTTTTAGTTATATCAAAGGCAGCCGCGCGAACCATTCGCGCAGCGCCAAAGCGTCAGAGCAAAAGCCCTTCGCCTACCACTCTTTACTAACGCCAGAGAAAAATAAGAAAAAACGTGCCAAGGCCACTTCTTAAATCGTGCCTTCCGGCACCACCGCTTTACTTTAGGAGAATTCTTCTCTCCTCGCGGCAACTGTCATCAACAATGAGTAACAAGATGTTGTATACACTAGAAATGGCTAAAAAGCTAGCGATATTATTACTTTTTGCTAATAGGTATGATTCTTTTGATTGCTTTTATACTTAATTAATCAGCTAATAACCATTATCTTCCTCTGTCCTCCGGACCTAGCTTAGGTTCCGGTAAGGGTATACCATGCCCCTTCGTGTAATGCTGTACCCCCTTCACAGGTTATCAGCTTCTAAAAATTAAGATTCTATGAAATCTTCGTTAATATTTAGCCACCATGCTAAAAGCATTTGGGGTTTACTCCAAGGGACAACGCCGTTATGATGCGGCACCGGTTTAATCCTTACTCACAAAAATCCATGAAATACGTCTTCGGCAACTGGAAAATGAATGGAATCCATGAGGAAGCCGTAGCGCTGGCAAAGGCAGTCGGCACAACAAAACCACAAAAATACACCCAAGTAGCTATATTTCCTCCATTTATAAACCTTCATCTTGTCAAAAAAGCGCTATCACGCTCCTCAATTGCCCTCGGCGCGCAGGATTGCAGCCCGGAAGAAAATGGCGCGTTTACCGGAGATATAAGCGCCGGAATGCTCAAGGATGCCGGTTGTAAATATGTTCTGGTTGGACATTCCGAACGGCGCACCTTGCATGGAGAAAGCGATGAAACCGTGCGGAACAAAGCAATCGCCGCCATAAAAGCCAGGCTGGTTCCGGTGATTTGCGTTGGAGAAAACCTTGCCGAGCGGGAATCCGGCAAATACCTTCAGGTCATCACCCGCCAGGTGGAGCAATCTGTCCCTTCACTTACCAATCCCAGCAGCTATTTGATTGCCTATGAGCCGGTCTGGGCAATAGGCTCTGGGAAAACCCCGATTTTAGCGGAAATATCGGAAGCGCATAAAACTATTGCCTCCTTGTTATATCATGATACATCAAAGGCGGATAAAAAAACCGCTATCCTTTATGGAGGCTCCGTGAAGGCCAATAATGCATGCGAGATTATGGCAACCGAAGGAGTTGACGGCGTGCTGGTCGGCGGGGCAAGCCTGAAGGCGGATGAGTTCGGAAAGATAATAGAAGCTGCTGGGAGCATATAAGAAATTATGTATCAGGTTTTAATCGTCATACACGCTCTGATAACCATTGCGCTCATTGTTATCATACTGGTGCAGCGCAGTTCCAGTGACGGCATGGGGCTATCCGGAAGTGCGTCGGGCAGTTTTATGTCCGGACGGGCGGCAGCGACTTTCGTCACGCGCGCCACCGCAATATTGGCGGGAATATTCATTTTGTTAAGCTTAGGCATAGGGATACTGACCGCGCATAATCATGACCATGCTTCCGGCTCCATCATGGATAAGCTTACCAGTAAGCCTGCCCCGCAAGCCGTACCCCAGGCACCGGTGTCGCAACCTGCTAAACCTGCAGCCCCTAGCGTACCGCGTCCCGAATGAAATTCAGGTTTCAGGTTTCGGGTTTCGGGTTTCAGTTATGCCTGCTGACACCTGATATCTGTCACCTGATGCCTCAACTTGAGGAAATATGAGTAAATTGGCTGGAAAGCCCCGTTTTATTTTTATCACCGGCGGGGTGGTATCGTCACTTGGCAAAGGCCTGGCCGCTTCAAGCCTTGCAGCCCTGCTGCAAGCACGTGGATTCAAGGTTCGCCTCCGGAAGCTCGATCCTTACCTCAACGTCGATCCTGGCACCATGAACCCCAACCAGCACGGCGAAGTATTCGTGACCGAGGACGGGGCGGAAACCGACCTGGATCTCGGCCATTACGAGCGCTTTACCGGCGTGGACGCTAAGCGTAGCGATAATATCACCGCCGGACGTATCTACTCCACCCTGCTCTCCAAGGAGCGCAAAGGCGACTATCTCGGCCATACCGTGCAGGTGATCCCCCACGTCACCGACCTGATTAAGGAATTCATACTCAGCGAAACCGCAACCGAGGATTTTGTCCTATGCGAAATCGGCGGCACGGTAGGCGACATTGAGGGACTGCCGTTTTTTGAGGCTATCCGGCAGATTGGCTATAAAATGGGCCGTTCTAAAGTGCTCTATATGCACCTGACGCTTGTGCCCTACATCGCCGCCGCCAAGGAACTCAAAACCAAACCGACCCAGCATTCCGTGAAAGAGTTGCGTTCTATCGGGATTCAGCCCGATATCCTGCTCTGCCGCGCAGAGCGTGAGATTCCACTGTCCGAACGCCGCAAAGTGGCGCTTTTCTGCAACCTTCCTGAAGAATCCGTATTTCAGGCGCTCGATGCCAGGTCGATTTACCAGGTGCCGTTGCATTATTCCGAACAGAAGCTGGACGTACGGGTGCTCGAACATTTCGGCATGGATACTCCTGAGGCTCCGGACCTCCAGAAATGGCATGATATCGTAAACCGTTTTGAGCAGCCTGCGGGTGAAGTGACCGTGGCGATTGTCGGCAAATATACCGGCATGGGCGATGCATATAAGTCTTTGAATGAAGCCCTGGATCACGCAGGGATTGCCCATAATGTGCGGGTCAACCAGCGTTGGATGGATGCAAAGGATTTTGAAACCCTGGATATGCATAAGAAATTCAAGGGCGTGGATGCGATTTTAGTACCTGGAGGATTCGGCGAACGCGGCGTCTTGGGCAAGATCGCCGCCATCAATTACGCGCGGGAAAACAAAATTCCCTATTTCGGCATCTGCTTCGGGATGCAGATCGCAGTATTGGAATTTGCCCGCAATGTACTTGGCATCAAGGAAGCCAATTCCACAGAATTTGGGGAATTCAAAGGCAAGGACAAGCGTGGCCCGGTCATCGGCCTGATGACGGAGTGGAAAAAAGGCGACGTATCCTATAAGCGTAGCAGCGGTGACGATTTAGGCGGCACGATGCGGCTTGGCTCCTATCCATGCCAGCTTGTCCCGGGTAGCCTCGTTGCAAAAATTTACGGCAAAAAGAGCATCCATGAGCGTCATCGTCATCGTTATGAGATGAATATTGCCTATGCCAGGGAACTGGAAAAGGTAGGACTGCAAGTCAGCGGCGTTTCCCCCTCCGGTAAGCTGCCGGAAATCGTTGAATTGCCTGCTCATCCCTGGTTTGTCGGGGTCCAGTTCCATCCCGAACTGAAATCGCGCCCTTTTGCTCCTCACCCACTGTTTTCCTCGTTTATTGAGGCGGCGATTGGGCAATCCAAGCGCAAGGAAGAAGTACTTTAAATTATTGGATTATCAGCCGCTAACTGAAATTTAACATAATCTTCATATTTCTTTGATAGTTTTTTGCTATAGTGGCACTGGAGATAACATCTTTAAGAGTAAGGAAACCTATGGCAAATAATGACTATATTGGCGAACTTATTTCATCCGCTAGGGATTTCGTCGAAACAAAAAAAGACACAATAGAGGTAAATGGGGAGGAAAGTTCTCGCCGCACCATTCACGTCGCAGCCTTCACATATAAAGGCCTTGAAAGGCTGAATGTCTTAGGAGCGATAGATTCTACATCCTACCACCGGGCGCTTTCTGAAGCGCAAAACCGGCTAAACCTTCCAAAACCGTTACCTGAAGTGTATAGCGATTTTGAGAAATTAGTGGACGGAGGGAAGTTCGATCAAGATACCGCTACTACGCTGGAAACTGTAGCACGCCGTACTGCAGGTGCATTATCTCGGCCAATGATAAATGATAAGTATATTTCAGGACTTATTTCATCCGCTGAAGCCTTCGCCGCAGAAAGACAAGATAAAATAGGGACAAATGGAGATATAGCCATCGCAGCCTTCACATATAAAGGCCTTCGACAACTGCATGACTTAGTAGTCCTATCTGATGAATCCTACCAACAGGCACTTTCTGAGGTGCAAAGGCGGCTAAACCTTCCAAAACCGCTGCCTGAAGTGTATAGCGACTTCGGAAAATTAGTGGACGGAGGGAAGTTTGATCAACATACCGCTACTACGCTGGAAACCATAGCGCGCCGTACTGCAGGTACATTATCTCAGCCCGGAACGTCACAAGTTGTTGCTACAGGAAGAGAAACTGAACCACTTTCTCCAGAACGACAAAAAGCACTTGGATAATAGTACGAGGAACATATGGCATACGCAAATCCTTCACAATCCCCAAACGGCTCCGTGTTTTTACTATTTGGCAGGGACAATGGCCGGGATGCTTGGTATATTATCCGGGCACATAAAATAAAAGAGCCGATTGTACGCAACTTTCACAAGACGGTAGAAAGCTATAATTTAAATAAGCTGGGAACAGTACTGGAAACCGGTTGGGGAAAAGAGCCGCCGGAAGATCTGAAAAAAAAGTATATGCACTAAGCCTCCTTTTTGTTCAAAGGATATATCCGCTTTTACGCTTGACAATCCCCAAGGAATGGCTACTTTGCCGTGCACTTAACACTTATTCAGAATTTACCTCTATGGCAAAGAAAAATATCGTCCTTATCAAACTGGCAAGCAGCGCAGATACGGGGGTTTTTTACGTAAAAAAGAAGAACCCGAAGAAGCAGACCGAAAAGCTCTCTTTCCGTAAATATGACCCAGTGGCGCGCAAGCACGTCGTATTTAACGAAACCAAACTGAAATAGTCACCTCTTTCTACGGAGGAGCCATGTTCATTACCGATGCCCTAGCCGCCGATGCTGTGAATGCCGTTGCCTCCGGTCCGGCAGCCCTTTTAAGCAGCGCCATGCCGATGGTGCTGATTGTAGCGGTATTTTACCTCCTTATTATTCGCCCGAACCAGAAGAAAATCAAAGACCATGAGGATATGGTAAAGGCGTTGCGCCGCGGCGACAAGGTCGTCACCGCAGGCGGGGTTATCGGGGTTATCAACAAGGTGGAAGATGATAACATACTCGTGCTGGAAATCGCCGATAATGTCAAAATACGCGTGATTCGTGAGACTATTTCTACCGTCATGAACAAGACTCCGGTTGCCAACGACAACAAGGAAGATAACAAAACGCCCGGTAAATCCGCCGGCAAAAAATAGGCAGGACGATGCTGGATTTTTCACGCTGGAAGATTGCAATCATAGCGGGCGTATGCCTGTTCTTTGCATTACTGGCAATCCCCAATCTTTTTTCCGAAGATACGCGCGGGCAATTTCCTGCTTTCCTGCCGTCGCGGACGGTGAATCTTGGATTGGATCTGCAGGGTGGATCTTACCTGCTGCTGGAATTGCAGTTCGACCGTTATCTCTATGAGCAGTTGAACGGTGTCGTGGACGGGCTGCGTGCCGAAATGATCGCGAAGAATATTATGTATCAGGGGCTTGGCATCACTGGCAATGCCGTGAAGTTTACCCTGATAAAACCGGGGGATGCAACAAATATAAAATCGCTGGTCGCAAAAATTGCCCCGGATATGGAAGCCTCCGACAAAGGCAATGGCAGTTACGAAGTCACGTTTTCCGAGAACGCGCTCAGTGCAAAGAAATTGCAGCTCCTTGAGCAATCCATGCAGATCGTCAACCGCCGTGTAAACGAAACTGGCACACGTGAACCAATCATTCAACGCCAGGGCAATAGCCGTATTGTGCTGCAGGTCCCAGGCCTGCAGGATCCGGAAAGGCTGAAAGCTCTGCTCGGCAAAACCGCCAAGATGACCTTCCATCTGGTCGATGAAAACGCCAGCATGACGGATCTGATGCATGGCAAGACACCGGCGGGAACGCGTATCCTTTATGAAGAAGCGCATAGCACAACGGAAAAGAATCCCGTCCGTATGCCCATTGCGATCAAGACCCGCGTAATGCTGAGCGGCGATATGCTGGTGGATGCCGCCGCCACGTTCGACAATCAGACCAACGAACCGGTGGTAAGCTTCCGCTTCAATACGGCGGGGGCGCAGAAGTTTGGTGAAATCACCCGCGAAAATGTCGGTAAGCGCTTCGCCATCGTGCTGGACGACAAAGTGATTACCGCGCCGGTTATCCGCAGCGCCATCCTGGGCGGCAGCGGCATTATCTCCGGCAATTTTACCACGGAATCCGCCAATGATCTGGCCGTGCTGTTGCGCTCCGGCGCATTGCCTGTTCCCCTGAAGGTCATTGAAGAACGTAGTGTTGGCCCCAGCTTGGGCGCGGACTCTATCAGCGCGGGTAAGCGCGCATCACTCCTGGGCGTTGTGCTGGTGATGGGCTTCATGCTGATCAATTACGGGCTGTTCGGGATTTTTGCCAATGTGGCACTATTCTTCAACCTGGTATTCATCATGGGCGCATTATCGCTGTTTCAGGCGACCCTTACGCTGCCCGGCATTGCCGGCATGGTGCTGACGCTGGGTATGGCGGTGGATGCCAACGTGCTCATCTATGAGCGCATCCGTGAAGAGTTGCGTAATGGGAAAACGCCGTTCTCCGCGATTGAAAGCGGATTCCGCATCGCCCGCGCTACTATTCTCGACGCTAATGTTACCACCCTCATTGCCGCCATTTTGTTGTTTTATTTCGGCACAGGGACGGTAAAAGGCTTCGCCGTAACCCTCGCCATCGGCATTCTCGCCTCGATGTTTACCGCTATTCTTCTAACACGCCTGATGGTTTCCGTCTGGCTGCGCCGTACGAGACCGAAAGTGGTGCCGATTTAGAGCGTGTCTCCGATATTATTCATACTTCTTCTTGTAGAAAAATGATACTTATCTTGTATAAGGAACATAGTTATCACTATGCCATAGGTATCTTTTTATGAGCAATCTTGCCCGAGCTAAATGCAATGTTCTTGTATTAGACGATGATGAACTCAATTTAATGATACTTGAAAATGCAACGGGAAAAGCCGGGTATGATGCGAAGCCATTTTTATGCAGCGAGGAGGCATGGTCTTATCTGAAAGAGAATCCCAACAGTATAGATATCGCTGTTATTGACAAAATGATGCCAAAGATTGACGGAATCGAGTTCTTAAAGCGCATGAAAGGTAATGAATCACTCAAACATATCCCGGTTATCCTGCAGACAGGCGATGTAGGAAAGAAACAGATGGAAGAGGGGATGAAAAATGGTGCGTATTATTATTTAGCAAAACCGTTTACACCGGACATGCTCATTGTACTTCTACAATCAGCAGGGAATTCCCTCGCTCTTGGAGCATAACTGCTCTATTCGTATCATTAGCAGGCACATCTTTTTTACTTCCCCCACCGGTTATGCACCCAGAACCATTGCGCGGGATGCTCTCGGATCCAGTATTCAAAGATGCGGTGAAGTTCCAGCATCGCGGCTTTTGCATCCGTATTTTTATCATAGATAACCGGCGGCTGCAGCGTCACATGAAAATGCACCCCATGCGTACGCACTACACGGGCGGCAAGCAACGGCACCTCTAATTTCATCGCCATGCTGATGGCAGCGGTCGCGGTCATCGCGTCCCGGCCAAAAAACGGCACCGCTTCTCCATCATTCATTTTCTGATCGACCAGCATCCCTACCGCTTTTCCTGCCTTGACGGCCTTAATGGACTGCTGCGCGCCTTCGCGGCCTTTTCCGTACATGGCCGTGTTATATCTGGAACGGATACGGCAGATCAGCCAATCCGCTACTGGGTTATTGGCAGCACGATAAATCAGCACCATCGGCAATCCGTAGATTGCCGCAGTCAGGGGCGCGATTTCCCAGTTGGCAAAATGGCCGGAGATAAAAAAGGATCCGACTTCTGAATTTTTTACATTCTGCAAATGTTCCAATCCTTCAATCGTAATGCGCCTCGCCATGATTTTACGCGATATATGCGGATATTCCCCGATGATTCGCCCGAGATTATCCCACATATCGCTTAAGACTTTTCCGCGTTCCGCTTCACTCAATTCCGGAAGCGCCATGGCGATATTTTTACCGGCAACCCTATGCACTCCCAGGAACGGCCCGATCATCCGCCCCAGCAGGCCGCCCAGAGCCGAGGCAGCATCGAGCGGCAGCAGGCGGAAGAATGTTATACTCACCACCAGCAGAACCGCTTCCACACCGTATTTAATATTTCGCAGCATCAGGCAAGCACCGTCTTCAGCAAGGCATCGTTATCATCAAATATCATTTCAATAGGCACTACATTTACCTCGGGCTTTATATCGTCCGGCAGACGGACAAAATCCTTCTCGGTCGTCACCAATATGCAGCCCAGCTCTTTTGCTTTTGTATGCAGGAAGCGCAAATCTTCCGGCGTAAAATCGTAATGGTCAGGATACGCGACATGTTTACTGATCATACATCCCAGATGCTGCAGGGTACGATAAAATTTACGCGGATGGGCAATGCCGCAGAATGCAAGTACCTGTTTGCCTCTTAGAAACTCCGCGATGCTCCTGTATTGCACATGCGCCTGTAAAATTTTTAGGTCCTGTGGCACCTGCCGTAATACGTCATGCGTATCCTTGCCTATCATGATCACGGCGCTTGCCCGCTGCAGGGCGTCGGCAAAAGGTTCCCTGAGCGGCCCGGCGGGAATCAGCCTCCCATTGCCTAGGCCGTAATGCCCGTCTATCACCAGCAGGGAAACATCCTTATGCAGGTAAGGATTCTGGAACCCGTCATCCATGATAATAATTTCCGCTCCCGTCTTTACCGCGGCCCGCGCGCCGGAAGCCCGATCCTTCGCCACCCAGGTGGGCAATATTTCAGCAAGCAGTAAGGGCTCATCCCCGACATCCCTCGCAGTGTGCCTTGACAGATCTACACATGTGACTCCTGTATTCCTGCTCTTATACCCGCGCGAAAGGTAATGCGCGTTTTTACCCAGTTTCTTCAGCATCTCTCCCAACGCGAGCGCTACCGGAGTTTTCCCTGCACCGCCGGCAACAAGGTTCCCGATGCATATTATTTTGGCGGGTAATTTTTCAGGCGACGCCCCTGTCTTGCGCGCCTGCGTCAGCCCATAAAACACGGCTGAGGCCGGCAGCAAAACAGTAGACAATACCCCCTTGCCTTTCCAGAAAATCGGTGCGCGCATAGTTTCTCAAACGTTATCTGAACTGAGATTATCTTAACTAAGATAAGGCCGCAACTCATTCATGATACGTTCAATCATCCCGCTACCGGATTGGACATGGCGCATGGCGGCATCGCCTAATTTAAGGTGCATTTCCTTATTCCCTAATAATTGCTTCAGGACATCCCTTAATTCTTCCCGCGTGTGTATACCTATAACCGCTTTGTCCTGCTCCATGCGGGACACCATATCCCTGAAATTATGGGCATGCTGTCCCATAATGATTGCACATCCCGTCCGCGCCGCTTCCAGCGGGTTTTGCCCGCCATGCGGCACCAGCGTCCCGCCGATGAACGCAATCGGGGCAAGGCGGTAAAACATCCCTAGCTCGCCCATGGTATCGCCAAGATAAATATCGGTTTCCGGGGTTATGGATTCCTTTTTTGAACGCTGTACAAGATGAAAGCCACGCAACTGCTCTGCGATTTCGCCACCGCGTTTTGCATGGCGCGGTACAATCAACGTCAGCAGGTCGGGAAAGATCTGCTTCAGTGCGGCATGCACCTCGCCGATTATGGTTTCCTCGCCCAGATGCGTACTGGCGGCAATCCATAGAGGGCGCGCACCGATAGCCGCCCGCAGCCGCACCAGCTCCTCTTCATTATACGGCAAGGGCGCGGCATCGTATTTCAGATTGCCGGTGGCGGTAATGGCCGGAATACCCAATTCCAAAAGCCGGCTGCCATCCTCGACACTTTGGGCAAAACAGAGAGAGAAACAGGAAAGCAACTGACGAATAAGCGGTCGGGCAAATCGCCAGGAGCGGAAAGATCGCTCCGACATGCGGGCGTTGATAATTCCCATCACCGCGCCGCGCTTGCGGGTTTCCATCAGGATATTCGGCCAGAGCTCGGAATCCACCCACAACGCGATGTCAGGCTGCCAATGATACAGGAAAGCCGCTACTGCATCCGGTGAATCCACCGGTGCAAACTGATGCAGCGCACGCGCAGGCAATCGCTCGCCCATCATTTTTGCCGAAGTGACCGTCACGGTAGTCAGTAGAATATGGATGGACGGGTAGGCTGCAAGCATCGCATGGATAAGCGGTAGCACGGAATTGGATTCCCCGACGCTTGCTGCATGTATCCATACCAGCCTGCCCGGAGGACGCACAATGGATGTGATGCCTGTCCTCTCCCCCACCCGCGCGGCATCTTCTTTGCCACGCCTGAGCCTGCGCTGCAGGAGAGCCGGTATAAGCGGCTCAGCAATATAGGTTATTGTTTTATATACCGCGTACATCATTGCAAGAGTTGACCTCCGTTTTGTATGATAGTAGGCTATTACTGTCTAAATAGGGAGTGATAAATATGACACTGCGCGGCGTGCTGACCCTTTCAATGTTGCTGGCGTTGCTGGCATCATGTTCGGCGCCGTATTCGGATCTGAAAAGCCCATGCGTGGGCGCGCAGGGAAGCCCTTGCGAGCGCCGTCCGATTAACGATTGGTGGCTGAATCCGAAAGATGAGGGCTAATACCCTTGTTTTATCATTTACATATGCGTTCGATAAGGCTTATTCCGGCGACCATGCTGACCGCATTCCTGCTGCTTGGCCTTAAAATGGGAGAGGCGGTGCGTGATGGACGTGAGCTCTTGCTGACTTTTACGGAAGAAGCCCATGCCCAGCAATCTCCAACACCCACTACGACTCCTGCCACTTCCGCTACTCCTGCATCCACACAAGCCGCCCCTACGGCCACGGCTACTCCGGCAGCTGCGGAGACTGCCGCGCAACCGGCACAGTCCGAGGATTCAGCAAAGAAAGAAAAAGAGGGGGAACCCAAAGTAAATCCACCTTCCACCGATTTGCCTACGGATGATGCAGATGAAGAGTCCGCCAAGCGTGATTTTTCACAGGTGGAGATTGATCTGTTGCAGAGCCTTGCGAAGCGACGCCAGGAGCTCGACGACTGGGCAAAGCAGGTACAGCTTAAGGAGAATATGCTGGTAGCGGTGGAAGGCCGTATCGACGAAAAAGCCAATAACCTAGAGAAAATGAAAAAAGAGGTGGAAGTGCTGCTGGCAAAATACAACGAGCAGGAAGACACCAAAATCCGCAGCCTGGTAAAAATCTACGAAAGTATGAAACCCAAGGATGCAGCGCGGATCTTTGAAGAACTGGATATGCCGGTGCTGCTGATGGTGGTGGATCGGATGTCAGAACGCAAGGTAGGGGCTGTCCTTGCCGATATGTCCCCCACCAAGGCCAAAGATGTCACGGTCCAGCTTGCCGAACAGCGCAAGCTGCAGAAAAACCGCTCTGCCTCTCCGGCGAATGCGGCACCACCGGCAAGCCGGTAATTATTGAACCGGCAAATCTATCTTCGCCGCCACGATAAAATCATTCTCATGCAGGCCGCCGGCAGCATGGGTTTGCAGGCTGATATCCGCATAGCCCCAACCGAGCTTAATATCCGGATGATGGTTTTCCTGCTCCGCAATATCGCCGACCCTATTGACGAACGCGATCGCCTGCACAAAATTTTTGAATTTATATGATTTTTGCAGCCATTTGCCGTCCCTGCTGATTTCCCAGCCGGAAAGCTGTTTCAGCAATTCCACGGCTTCCTTGGCAGAGAGCGCTTGCGTGCCTTCACGGCAGGCGATACATCCTTTTTTTAGCAAATTCATAATAATCCTTTCTATTTCTCTTTCGTGGCGTCTTTCAGCTTAAAAAACAATCCCATTTCTCTGTCGTTCATCAGTTCAAACGTGCCTTTCACCGTGATGAGTTCATCCGTGTAACCGACCGGTTTTTTCGTCCATACGTCTATAATCTCGTTAGGTTCGCCGGGCGGACAGAATGGGCAGGTAGGCGTACGTTTCGCCAGCAGAAAATGTTTGAATTTATCCTTGGACTCAAGCGGCATCATAAATCCACTGACGGTTACCTCTTTTCCTGAAAGCGCTTTTACTTCCGAAGGAATTTTTGCGCTGTAGAATCCCTGTTTCTTGTCCATGATCACTTTGGTCTTCTGCAATAATTGCCATACCGGGTGCTTCGACATGGGCAAGGCATCCTGCGCCTTACGTTCATCCAGAGGTTGTAGGCTGAAACCGGAAACCAGAAACCAGAAAGAAAAAATAGATATAAGTGTGGATACGCGCTGGAGTGTTATACAACGCCACCGTGAAGCAAGGGGGGTAAGCGCCAGCGAAGAGGGAGAATCCCCCTTATATATAGACACTGCCTCCACTATCCCCTCGACAGCACCTGCGCAACATTGACCCGGTAAGCCATGAAGGCGGGGATAATCGATGCAAGGCAGCTAAGTGCAATCGCTCCAACGCCTGCTAGGATTTCATACGGATTGAAACCCGTGCCGCCGAGCGTAATATGTTTTGTGGTTTCAATCCATAACTCCACTGCATAGGAAAGCGCCTGCCCTAGAATAACGCCCAGCACCGTGCCCGCGACGCCAAGCATCAAACCTTCGGCTAGTACAAAGGCGAACACCTTGCTGCGCGTTGCACCTAAGACCCTCAGGAGTGCAATATCATACCGGCGCTCATTGACCGCGTTAAACAGTGTCATGAAGAACCCTACCGCCGCGATAACGACCAGCGCCCCACCAAACGCCTGAATCGCATCACCACCTATTCCCAGCATCTTGATAAGCCTGGCCAACTCGGTAGCGGGGCTCGCTGCCTGCATGGCACTGCTCTGGTTGATCATACGCGGCAATGTTGCCGTAGCCAGCGGCGATCGATAGCTAACCAGCAATGCGGTTATCTCCTTCCCAGGATGTTCCTTTTGTTTCTCCACCTCCGATTTGTCATCGGGCTCTGGATGTTCATGCACGCGCCAGACGCTCTCCACCGGAGTCAGCACCAACCGATCCAGCACCGTGCCGGAGGGTGCCAGTATACCCACGATAGTATACGGAAAATCCTTATGCAGATCATCGCTGCTCACCAGCCCATGCGCCCCCACTATCCTGTCATTGATTTTTAAGCTGCGCTTGGCGGCCACTTCGCTTCCTGCCACCGCTTCCATCGGCGCGTTAAAAATCCTGCCGCTGGCGAGCGTGCCATTATAAAGCTTTAGGTAATCGGCATTGGTACCCACTATCCGGTAGCCGCTGAAATTATCGCCCAACGCCACCGGCACCGCGGATTTCACCATCTTATTCCTGGTTATCTTTTCCGCTTCCGTCAGCGAAATGTTGCCATTGGGCGCATCCATATGGAATATGCTGGAAAGCATAAGCTGGACCGGGCTGCCTTTCGCTCCGACGACAAGATCAATGCCTGCCAGATCATTCTCAAAACGCCGTTCCACCTGCCCGCTTACGTTGACGAGCGTTACAATGACCGCGATGCCGAGCGCCAGCACCAGTATATTAAAGATGTTGCTTAAGCAATTATGGCGTAGTCCGGAAAGACTTAAGCTGAGTATATTCATTGTGTATTCTCAAAATGAATGACATTGCTGAAATGCGCCTTGAGACGGCTGTCATGCGTAGCAATCAGCAGGGCGGCACCGGTCTCTTCCGCCACCTGCTTGATAAGCGTAATCACTGCTTCGCAATTCTTGTCGTCCAGGCTTGAGGTCGGCTCGTCAGCGATAATCAGCTTGGGACGATGCAATACCGCACGCGCAATTGCGACGCGCTGCGCCTGTCCCTGGCTTAAATGCTGCGGCAGGGAGTTTTTTTTCTCATACATCCCCAGCCGGTGGAGTATTTCATCCATATATTCCGTATTCGGCGGCATATTGACCGCGAAAGAGGCAAGCAAAAGGTTTTCCATCACCGTGAGGGACGGTACAAGATGCAGGGTCTGGAAAATGATGCCAAGCTGAACACCCCGGAAGCGATCCATTTCCGCTTCCTTAAGCAGGGTAATGTCGATGCCGTCTATAATAATCCTTCCGCTTATCACCGGCATAAGCCCGGCGATTACATACAGGAGCGTGGTCTTGCCGCCGCCGGATGCGCCGGTAATCAGGCACTGTCCCCTTTCAGGCAGCAGCAGGCTATCGACATAAATAACCGGCTTGCCTTCATATCCCATGGTTACATGTTCGATTCTCAGCATGTCGCCACCCACCTGCCTACCCTCTCCGTTCCCAGCGGTCCCTGATGCTTTCCGCATATGCGCCGGTTTTTATCTAGAAATACGCTGAGCGGTAAAACAAATTTCCCATTCCCCGCATGTTGCAGTACTTCCTGCTCCTGCGCACCAGCCACAGCACTACGGACGTTCCCCGGCAGCATACCAGGAATATATTGCTCTGCGCGCACGCCATCAAGTGAAATAACCTCTATTGCCAGATCGGTATGTCCTGCGGCAATCTCCGGGATTATTTTCATCTCTTGCCGGCATGGCGGACAATCGGAGCGGAAAAACATCATCAGCGTTTCAGGGGATTTTTTACCATCCACCGCCAGTACAGGCAAAGAAATAAACGCTGCCAGTATAAGGAATCCATATTTTTCTAGTACCACACGCCGTTCCATTTCTCATGAATGGCACACGGCACCACAGATGTCTATTTTAAGTTATGGATACGGACGGGACAGATGTCAGCCGTTCACGCGCAGTGGCTGCCGCCCACTCTTTATTCGGCCGCTCTGGTGACTTGGGAGCATTGGCACTCGGTCTTTCATCTGAGTGCTCCTTGTGGCCAAATACCTGGGCAGCAGCCTTTGTTGCTTGTACTTCATTTCTCTGGAAAAAAGTGGGTTTTATCGCGCGGGCACTGATCAGTATAGAGTTACTAAAAATCAATCCGAATATTTTCCCTCGAAAGAGTTCGCCAATCGAAGCATCGTGAGCATGATGCCCTCTCGCTTTTTCCCAATTTCGGACAAAGAACTGCGTGAATACGTTGATAATTGTGGAGAAAAAGTTCCAGGTAAATATATGTCCAAAATGGCTGGCTTCATACTCATATAATTCCTTTCTTTTCGCTTCCGCTTCAGGACCGTTCGGATCGAACCCATGCTTTTCCGCCCAAAGCTTCGCGTCCCGTCTGGCGCCTTTTTCAAAAAAAACCCCAAATATCGGCTCTATGACTTTCCGCATTCCTTTCATCAGCCAAGGGCAAAAATGGGCGACAGTAGCAGTCAAGGGCACTGCAGCTAAATCACCTATGATCTCGCCGCCGAACCAATGTCCAGATTCTCTTAGAAAGCTTGAAAAAGTGAGCTTATGTTCATGATCGTGCTCATGCGCTTCGGTTGTTTTTCCAACCATTCCTGTTACCCACCGCAACCATTTCCATCGGTCTGCCTGCAGCTTTGGGTTATGCTCTACCTCATGCACTCCCGTCCCCACAATGGGTTGGATTAGAGAATCGGTAAAAAGACAGGATGCGGCATGATATCCCGTATACTCCATGTCCTGCAAAAACGAGCGCTTGTTTTCAGTGCTCGCAGACGCATCCGGCTTCAGATTATTCTCCTGCTCCGCCATCGGATTACTCTGTACATGGTTACACTTGTAACTATCCTGATTTTAGCTGTTTTCCAGCACCAGGTAAAGCAATACCGTACTATGTAACAAAAGTGTAATAAATGAGATTCCATATCGGGCGAATTAGTTATCTTCCTCCACTGACGAAGAGGATTCCGGAGCGGCATTCTGATCCTCCGCCGGGGCAGGCTGCGCCCCCTGCGGTTGAGCAGGCATCGGCGGAATAAAAGCAAATGTTTCAGATTTTCCTGGATCTTTCCCCTTCGTCTGCAATTCCAGGAAACAGGCTGTATCCCCCGCCTCAATGCACGCCCCCCAGTCTGCCGGGATTTTTACAGTGGATAGTGGCGTTACAAGGGGTGTCTCCGTAACACTATTCCTGGCCACGGCATGATCGTAAAATGTCGAATACCAGTAGCCATAAATACTCCCTATGCCGACAAGGCAGATCCCTATAATCCAAAGTGTCGGGGCGGTGCTGTGCAACGCTGCGTCCGGCACAAAAAATTCCTGCCGCTTGCCTCCAAGTAATTTCTCATATTCTTCCAATACTTCGTTGGAATCCAGTTGCAGAAATCCGGAATAATTTTTGATATAGCCGCGTATATAGGCTTTCCCCGGCAGGTTATCAAGCTTGCCGTTTTCTAGATCCAGGAGATATCTTGGCCGCATATTGAGCATGGCGGCAGCCTGCTCTATGCTGATATTGAGGCTTTCGCGGACATCATGCAGATACCGCCCCAGATCCACATAATCTACTGCCCTCATACGACCACTTTATGATCCATGGCATATCTTTCCAGCATCCGCCGGACGCTCGGCTCCGAGGAAGTGCATAATATATCCACATATTTCGTCAATTCCTCCAGATGCAGGCTGCGTACCATGGATTTCACCGGACCGATGGATGAGGGCGGCATCGAAAATGAGCGTAGCCCTGCCCCCAGCAATGCCATCGCTTCAATCGGCTTGCTCGCCATTTCCCCGCAAAAACCGGGCTCCACCCCCGCCGCATTACACTCCGCAATGATACTGCGCACAATACGCAATACCTCCGGCGCAAGCGTGTCGTACCGATCGGAAACGCGCTGGCTACCACGATCACAGGCAAACAGGAACTGCAGCAGATCATTGCTGCCGATGGAAATGAAATCCACGCGCTTCATCAACGCCGACAACTGCCACAACAGCGCCGGGACTTCAATCATCGTCCCGACACGGATTTTCTTCGGAATAGCGATACCATCCGATTTTGCCCGTGCAATCTCTAAGGCAATAAGTTTACGTGCCTCATCGATCTCACTTACCTGTGTTATGAAGGGCAGCATTACATTCAGCGGCTTATCTGCCGCGGCATGGATAAGTGCGCGGAACTGGCGGCGCAGGATAGCCGGACGATCCAGCCCTATGCGGGTTGCGCGCCACCCCAGCGCCGGATTTTCCTCCCCGTCAATAGGGAAATAAGGCAACTGCTTGTCACCGCCGATGTCAAACGTACGGAATATCACAGGCTTATCCCCTGCCTGCCGTAATATCTTTCCATAGACACGCGCCTGCGAGCGTACATCCGGCATGGACGGTGAAATCAGATAGGGAAGCTCGGTGCGGTAAAGGCCGATCCCATCCACATCTTCCGCTTGGAGGTATTTAACATCCACGAATAGGCCGGCATTGATATTGAGCGAGATCCGCTGACCATCCAGCGTCATCGGCGGCAGGTTCTGCTGCGCCGCATAAATCTGCGACCGCATCTGGTTGGCGCGTATATGCTCCGTGATTGTGCGCTCGATATCATCGTTCGGGCGCAGGTAGACCTCGCCGTTATCGCCGTCGATAATCACCGGATCGCCGGACTGGATAAGATTTGTGGCACTGGCTATCTTGCCTACTACCGGAATTTCCATTGCACGCGCGATGATAACGATATGCGATGTCGCCGCACCGTCCTCCAGGATAATTCCCTTTAGTTTCTTGCGGCCATATTCAAGCAGTTCTGCCGGTCCCAGTGTGCGGGCGACCAGAATAAACCGCGCAGGCAGATCGGAACTGATAGGCGTTTTATGCTCGCCGGACAAATGCTGGAGCAAGCGGTTTGACACATCCTCCAGATCATGCAGACGGCTACGGATATATTCGCTCTGCACCTTGCCCATGCGCGCCGTCATGTCGTCCTGCGTCTTACTCACGGCGGACTCGGCGCTTAAACCCGAGTTGATGGCATCCACTAGCTGATTTATCCAGCCTTTATCGTGCGCGAACATGCGGTAGGTTTCCATAATGTCGCGCTGCTCGCCGCCTTCCTCCAGATCAGACTGATGAATCAGTTTGTCTATGGAATCCTGCAGCCCGTTAAGCGCAATCTGTAACCGTTGCAATTCCTTTGCCGGATCTTCCGACAGCGCAATTTTGACCTCAATGCGCTTGCGGTGCATGACTGCCACACCGCGCGCAAGACCAGGGGCGAATTTCAAACCGATAAAATGTTGTGAATATAATGCCGTGCTGCTGCCTTCACGCAACTCACGACGGCTTACCAGCTTGCCCGACTGATTGAGTTCGGCAAGCACCATGGCGACCGTCTGCAACACTTCTATCTGATCGTTGGAAAAGGTCTTTTCCTGCTTATCCTGCACGACCAGCACGCCGACTACTTTTCCGCTCTGCAAAATCGGCACGCCGACAAATGCATTGTATTTCTCTTCCCCGGTCTCCGGACGGTAGGCAAATTTCGGATGGTGCTGGGCATCGGCCAGATTGATAGTGGAGGCCGTTGCGGCAATATCCCCCACCAGCCCCTCCCCAACCTGCAGCCGAGTAAGGTGTACGGAAGACGGATTCAAGCCGACATTGGCGAACAATTCCAGCACATCCCCAGCGCGCAGCAGGTAAACCGAGCATACGTCACAGCCCATCTCGCTTGCAATCACCCGGACAATCGCATCCAACCGCTCCTGCGCCGAGGCCGGAGACGCCATCACATCGCGGATCTGGCGCAGCAGTATCAGCGGCGAGGAAGGATCTTCCGTTACTTTCTGTGTAATCCGTGGCATAAGGCGGGCGAAACAGTTAACTACAAAGATCTATAAAATGCTGCATAGCAGCAAGAAATCTTACCATTTATAGTATATCACAAAAAACCCGAATGGGAACCATGCAGTTTAGGAATTGACGGCGATTATACTCAAATCTTCCTCATCGCTCGAGTTTCCAAAGCAAACTATAGGGCGATCCATTTCCTCCACATAGGCTCCCCTATAATTCGCTATGCGAATTATAGGAATGACGAAGACGCCATTTAATACTCTGACTTTGTGGCCAATCCCAGCCCTTTGAAAGCAGCAGAAAGTTTATGGCGGGCAACATTTTTGGCAAACGCGAAATCGGAACTGAGCCAGTTGAACATAATCGAGCGCCGCTGCCCCTCGAATTTTTCATGGCCATGCCAGGAATTTTCCGTACGCTTGAAGGCAATCATATTACCTCCATCCGGCGCGACTTCGGTAATCATATTATTGATATTTTCGCTATCCCGCAGCAAGCGCAGCCGCCCACCTGCCGCATCCCAATTTTCATCGTTTAAGTAAAGCAGACAGGTGGCGATTTTGTCCTTGGAATCGTTATGGATGCGCCCATCTTTCAACTGGCACCTGCCACGCACCGAAATCATCAATCGCTTTCCGACCAGGTTGATACCTAGTTTTTTCCCCACCAATTCTGCTAAGTCACAACTCTTGATATCATCAATGAGCGCATGGAACCTCTTTCCATATTTCAAATCCGAAATATAAAACACGCCAGGTTTGTCTATTACAGGAAAGTCTGCGCTAATCGCCTTCATATCATCCTTGCTGATTACCCCTTCAGCAACAAAATGCGGAAAAGGGGCGGTAGCATGCTGGGTTTTCGCTATGACATCCAGATTGATCATTTTCTCACGAACTCCTTATAATCCTGCATCAGCGATTTTGTGACCATACCCACCGTAAAATTATAATTCTCAATGCTGCCAACCGGCGTGACTTCCGCAGCGGTCCCACAAATAAACACCTCCTGGGCATTGGCCAGCTCTTCCGGCTTTATCTGCCGCTCCGTCACCCGGATACCGCGCGCCTTGGCAAGCGAGATGATTGTCCGGCGGGTAATCCCATCAAGAAAACAATCCGGCACCGGTGTATGCAACTCACCGTTCATCACCAGAAAAATATTCGCCCCTGTCGCCTCCGCTATGAGTCCCCGGTAATCCAGCATCAGCGCATCATCAAACCCCGCCTGCTCCGCCGCATGCTTACTCAGCGTGCAAATCATATATAGCCCTGCCGCCTTGCTATTGGTAGGCGCAGTATTGGGAGCCGGACGCCGCCATTGCGAAATCTGCAGGCGCAGGCCGCGCTCCTTGGCGCTTTCAGAGAAATAACTCGGCCAGTTCCATGCCGCAATCGCAACGTGAATTTTGGTCTTCTGCGCGGAAACTGCCATCATTTCGCTGCCACGCCAGGCAAGCGGACGAACATATCCGTTCTCGATCTTGTTCACAGCGACTACCTCGCGTGTCATATTATCCAAGACTTCTACGGAATATGGAATCTCAAATCCCAGGACTTTTGCAGAAAAATGCAGCCGTTCCGAGTGCTCGGTGAGCTTGAATACCTTGCTGTTATACACCCTTTCACCCTCAAATACGGAACTTGCATAATGCAGCCCATGCGTAAGGATATGCACCTTCGCGTCGCGCCAGGGCACCATCTTTCCATCAACCCAGATAAATCCATCACGATCGTCAAAAGCTGTTGTCTGCATACATCTCTCTTAAGGTTATTCTCTTATCATAATCGCCGAAATCTGCCTGCCGTAATCCGCTTCCCTGCGGTGAGTGGCACGGCGATAGCTGAAAAATGTATTTTCTTCTATGTAGGTATCATTTTCAAGCATATTTATATCCTGAATGCCGGAATGGAATAAAATCCGATAGATAAATCCCCTCAAATCAAACAGAAAATAGCCTGCCTTGAGGGAAGGAATAAAATACTGAGAATTATCTTCCGATTTACGCAGGAAAATCTCCCGGAACTCGCCCCCCACCTCGTAAGAAGCCTGCGCTATGGCCGGGCCGATAGCACAGACGATGGATTCCTGCGTTGCGCCAAGCTCCAGCATTGCTTTGAGCGTCTGCTCAACGATCCCGGAAAATGCCCCCTTCCATCCCGCATGCGCCGCGCCGATTACCGGGTTTTTCCTATCGGCAAACAATACTGGTGTACAATCCGCCGTCAGCACGCCCAGTGCAATCCCGGCCTGGTTCGTAACCATTGCATCTACCTTGGGTTGGGCATTCCTGCTCCATGGCTGCGTTACCGTTATCACTTCTGCACTGTGAATCTGGTTCAATCCCAGCAGGCTATCTACCGCGGCTCCCAGCCTGGCTACAACGCGCCTGCGGTTCTCGGCGACATTGGCCGGATCATCACTCGTGCCCCAGCCACAGTTAAGCGACGCATATATGCCTGAACTTACCCCGCCGTTACGCGTGAAGAATCCATGCGCAACAGAAGGAATAGAGGATAAATTTGAAGAGGCCAATAGCATAGCTTACTGTATACACAGCAGCTTAGATAAAATCTAGAGCATGCCTCCAATAATGTTTTAGAACGTTATTCACTACGCGCTATGCATGTGTGGGAAGGGATGGGGTATCTTCAGCAAACGCGGCACCTAACTGAGAACGATGAATGGGTTGATTTCCGCCATGTTGTAACGACATGCTGCTGCCTTGAAATGCGACGGTCTTTTTTTCTTCCGCCTCGCATTTTTCCTGAGTTTTCTTCCATTCTTCAAAGCGCTGCCTGTGGTAATCCTCCATCGGGCCATCAGGCTGGGCCGTGGATGCGCGCGGCACCTGTGCAGAAAGATTTGAGCGGTTATAATTATCCGTACCCGTTGCCGGATTCGCTACGCGTTCCTGCTCCTGCATATCCATGAACGCTTTTAAAACCGTAGGAAATTCATACTCCGCAAATACTGTATGTGCTTTCTTAGCAAGGACCAGACTTCGGGATGCTATACTATTCTCTTTTTCTTTTACACCGAAATCATTCGCCCCCCAATTGGTGCCGGTAAACTTCCGGAACGCAATCAAATTCGTAACGACAAATGCAGCAAGGGCAAACAGCGATGCATAGATGGTTTTTAATATATACCGGGTGCTGAACGACTTGTCGGGAGCCACAAATGGCCCAAAGAATTTTTCAGGAAGCGCCATGCCGCCTGCAAGGCTCACCCAAAATGCCCGGTTCCTCCATTTTTTTGCTTTCTCCTGCGCAACCGTAATTTCTTTTTTTAACCCCTCGTCTTCTGTGGTAAGCTCGGGATGGCGCGCTACCGCTTCCTTCGCATTCCCCCCCAGCCTCTCATAGAGCGTTATCTGTTCGGTGGCTGTCATATCCATGGCGATGTCCGTCAGTACGGCTTTAGACTGCCTGGTATTTGGGAGAACCAACGCCAAAACCATGTATGCCTGTACTCGCGGATCACCCGATAGAATGAACATGTCTTTTGCCAGCCTGTCCTGTATGGCTGCCTGATCCGTTGCCGACATTTGCAACAGCAGATTCGCCAATAATTTCATGGACTCTCTGGTGTTTGGAAGAAGTTCCAAAAGCTTCACGAAAGCCCTGCCCTTCTCCTCACCTGATAAAGCGGACATTGCTTTTATCTGCGCGTCATATTTTACGCGCAACTCTTGGACATCCAGTTGATCGGAAGTGTTCGGGGCAGCAGGTCCAGTATTTGGAACAGACATTTCTCTCTCCGTTATCCCCAGTATAGCAATATTATATTACAGAATTATTACATTTTGCTATATTTCCGGCTAATTAGTGAATATATTATGCATATATTATGAGTGCGCTGCCGCAATTCGTATCTAAGAAGCAGAATGCCCCGGAAAAAATCCCAGCGGGTGGGCGCAGGCGTGATTTCTCAGAAATATACCGGCAATTCAGCCAGGAGAGAGCCAAGGAACAGGCCTCGCGCTGCTCACAATGCGGGGTGCCGTTCTGCCAAGTGCACTGCCCATTAGGTAATAACATACCGGACTGGCTGAAACTGGTTTCAGAAGACAGGCTGGAAGAGGCTTACCGTATCTCTTCCGCTACGAATACGTTTCCGGAGATATGTGGCCGGATATGTCCCCAGGATCGGCTATGTGAGGGAAATTGCGTCATCGAAAAGGGCTTCGGCTCCGTTACCATTGGCGCAGTGGAAAAATATATTACGGAAACCGCTTTCGATATGGGATGGGTAAAACCGCCTGCGCCAGAGCGTGAAAACGGGATATCCGTGGGCATCATCGGCGCAGGCCCTGCTGGGCTGGCTGCCGCGGATATATTACGCCGCAAGGGGTATGAAGTGCATATCTATGATCGGTATGACCGTATAGGGGGATTACTGATTTATGGAATCCCCAACTTCAAGCTGGAAAAAACGGTGATCGAACGTAGGCGCGTGCTCCTGTCACAGGCAGGTATCCGGTTTCACCCGAATTTCGAGATCGGAAAACAGGCAACGCTTCAGGAATTGCAAAACCGCCATGCCGCCGTGCTTATTGCTACCGGGGTTTATAAGGCAAGGACAATAGATATTCCCGATACCTCGCTTACCGGAATCTTTCCGGCCCTTGAGTATCTTACTGCCAGCAATAAAACCTGCCTAGGCGATCGTGTGCCGGAGTATGAAAACGGCAGCCTGAACGCAAAAAATAAGCATGTCGTAGTGATTGGCGGCGGCGATACGGCAATGGACTGCGTCCGCACTGCAGTAAGGCAGGGCGCTAAGAAGGTCACCTGCCTTTACCGGCGTGACCGCGCCAACATGCCGGGCAGCCAGCGTGAAGTAAGCAATGCGGAAGAAGAGGGGGTGGAATTCCTCTGGTTGTCAGCACCCAAAGCATTTGCCGGAAACGGTAAGATCGAAAAAATACTGACGGTGAAAATGCGCATGGGTGTGCAAGACGCCTCCGGTCGTCACAGCCCGGTAGCGATAGAGAATTCCGGCTTCGATCTGAAGGCAGATATGGTAATTGAGGCGCTGGGCTTCGATGCGGAAGATATCCCTGCCGCCTTCGGCGCGCCGGAGATTACACTCTCCCGGCAGGGCACCATTGCCGTGAACCATGCCACCCTGATGACCTCACTGTCTGGGGTATTTGCCGCCGGAGACATCGTGCGTGGGGCATCGTTGGTAGTATGGGCCATAAGGGAAGGAAGAGGCGCTGCGGAGTCTATGGACAGGTGGCTTATGGTACAAAAAGCTACATAGCCGCAAGCGCCGATGCCAGCTTGGCATGGATATGCGGATTGGAGAGGAAAAGCAGTTTGTTTGCTTCATCTTCGCGGCTGGTTATCTTGCCCCCTGCTTCACGCACCAGAAGCCTGCCGGCAGCGATGTCCCAATGCTTATAAGAGACGAAACAGCCGCCGTCATAGCGTCCAGCGGCGATATAAGCAAGATCCAGCGCCGTCGAGCCGCTGGCGCGGATGGAAACGTGATGCGCCGAGAGGATTTCATTTACCCTGGCGGCATGTGTGCTGGAATGCGATATCATCGAGGCAATCATGCAGCTATCCATCTCCGTGCGTCCTGACACTGCAAGCCTCTGGTCATTCAGCGTTGCTCCTTGATACAGCTCGGCGCAGAAAAGCTCATTATGCACCGGATCGAAAATCACCCCAGCCTGAGTCTCGAATGTGCCATTATTCAGCCGTTTCTCATAGGCAATGGCCACGCAGAAATAGGGTATCGCATGCATAAAATTATGCGTGCCGTCTATTGGATCGATGACGAAACGCTGTGTCGGATCGCTGCCCGCCACTTCCCCGCTTTCTTCCATCAGGAAACTGAAGCCAGGACGTGCCTTGGAAAGCTCCTGATGCAGGATCTTCTCCGATTTCTTATCGGCATTGGTGGCGAAATTGGCAATGCTCTTGCGCGACACCTGTAATTTATCAAGTTCGCCGAAGTCACGCATTACCGACTTGCCTGCTTTAAGCGCGGCAGCTGTCATCACGTTGAGAATTGCGGAACGGGGAGCCATGAGAATATCTTACGTGCCGGTTTTCGCGCGTTCGACATAGGTTAATTCGCGGGTGTTGACCACAATCCGCGTGCCGGTGTCAATGAAAGGCGGCACCATGACGCGCACGCCATTGGCAAGCATCGCCGGTTTATAGGATGACGCGGCAGTCTGGCCTTTTACCACCGGCTCAGTTTCCACAATCTCCAGAATAACCGTTTCCGGTAAAGCCACGCTCAAAGGCTCGCCTTCATAGGATTCTATCGTCACATTCATATTTTCCTGCAGAAACGGCATGGCCTCGCCCACCAGTTCCTTGTTCATATGGATCTGTTCGTAATTTTCATTATCCATGAAAATAAGCATATCCCCTTCGGCATAGAGATACTGGTATTCCTTCTGCTCCAACTGCACACGATCCACTTTTTCATCCGAACCAAAACGGTAATTGGTCTTGGCCCCAGTCTTGATATCCTTCATTTCCACCTGGTTAAAAGCACGCAAATTTCCGGGCGTGCCGATTTTTATCGTCGTCACCAGCACCAGCCTGCCGTTATATTCGAGCACCATCCCCGGACGTATCGCCGAACCGTCAATTTTCATACAAATTCCTTTTCTTCAAATTGTTCCCGCTCCGGCCTGCTGGCCTATGCGATGAACCTAACGCCTTCGGCGACTAAAGGTGCGGTCTGCTGACCGCATTCTCTTGCATCCGAGCAGGTTTTGCGGCGGAAAACTAGCAGATTACAATATAAAAGCAATGGGTTTACAAAGCAGCACACTACGATATAGATTAATCTTATGGTTTCTCAGGCTCCCGTTATAGGCTTTACGCTCGATTATGAAGAAAAAGGCGGCTATTCCAAGCTGCCGTGGTATGCTATCCGTGAAAATTACCTGACGGCGGTAAGCAGCTTGGGCGCCATTCCACTGGCATTGCCGCATGAAGTAGAGCTTGTCCCACACTATCTTGAGTTGATTGACGGTTTGGTGATAACCGGAGGAGCGTTTGACGTGCCGCCAGAGTTATATGGCGAAAAAACGGTGCATAAAACAGTGACGCTCAAACACCGACGCACCGATTTTGAAAGCGCGATGACGCGGGGGGCACTGGCTGACAAAAAGCCGATTCTCGGCATATGCGGTGGCCAGCAACTATTAAATGTGATATTGGAAGGCACCCTGATCCAGCATATCCCCGATGCCATCCTGAACGCGTTTGCCCATGAGCAGCCCAACCCACGCACGGAACCTGGGCATACAGTCAATATCACACACAATACATTGCTTCACCGCATTACCGGAGAGACCAGCATCCCGGTTAACAGCGCCCATCATCAGGCCGTGGCAACGGTCGGCAATGGCGTCATTATCAACGCTGTAGCTCCAGATGGCGTCATCGAAGGCATAGAATACCCTGCCCATCCTTTTTGCTTAGGCGTGGAATGGCATCCGGAATACCACATCAGCCCTGCTGACGATAAAATTTTTGCTGCGTTTGTGAAGGCTTGTAGAAAAATAAAAGGATGACACCATGACGGACATAGCATTACTCGACAACCTGTTCTTTACCCGCACCGGCATGGATAAAGGCCGTGTAGGACAAATTACACGCGACGCGCTGCATGGCATGGATGACGGCGAATTGTTCCTAGAATATTCGCAGTCGGAAAGTTTTACCTTTGACGATGGCCAGTTGAAAAATGCGAGTTTTAATACGGGGCAAGGTTTTGGCCTGCGCTCAGTATTGGGGGAGGCTACCGGCTATGCCCACGCCTCCGATTTAAGCGAGGATGCGATAAAGCGTGCGGCAACCACTGTGCGGGCAGTTAATTACGGACAGGCCGGCATAGTGGCAGAAAATCGTCCGCCTTTTGGCACAAACCAAAATCTGTATAGCGACATCAATCCGCTTGCCGAAGTACCATTTGCAAAGAAAATCACGGTATTACAAGAGATAGATGCGTACTTGCGCAGCAAAGACAAGCGCGTACGTCAGGTATCGGTGTCATTGCTGGGAAGCTGGCAGGCGGTGGAAATCATCCGCGCCGACGGCAGCCTCACCGGGGATATACGCCCGCTGGTGCGGCTGAATATCAGCGTTGTGGCCGAAGAGAACGGACGCATGGAAACTGGATCGCACGGCGCGGGTGCACGCACGGCCTATGCGGAATATATAGATGAATCCCACTGGAAAGCGCAGGCTGAAAAAGCCTTACGGCAGGCGCTCACGAATCTGGAATCCAGGCCTGCCCCCGCCGGGGAGATGCCGGTGATCATCGGCAACGCCTGGTGCGGTGTCCTGCTGCATGAAGCGGTAGGCCATGGGCTGGAGGGTGATTTCAACCGCAAGAAAACTTCTGCCTTCGCAGGACTGATGGGCAAGCGCGTCGCAGCAAAAGGGGTAACTGTCATTGACGACGGTACAATTGCCAACCGGCGCGGCTCGCTTTCGATTGACGATGAAGGCACCCCAAGCAACCGCACAACATTGATTGAAGACGGAATTCTGACCGGGTATATTCAGGACCGCTTGAACGCAAGACTTATGGGAGTCAAACCCACCGGCAATGGCAGGCGTGAAAGCTATGCCCACCAGCCGATGCCGCGCATGACCAATACCTACATGCTCGGTGGCGACGCAAAGGTGGAAGATATGATACGTTCCGTCAAACGCGGGCTCTATGCAGTGAACTTTGGTGGCGGTCAGGTGGATATTACCTCCGGCAAGTTCGTGTTCTCGGCATCGGAAGCGTATATGGTTGAAAATGGGAAAATTACCTATCCGGTAAAAGGGGCAACTCTTATCGGCAACGGCCCGGACATATTGACGAAAGTCAGCGCCATCGGCAATGATATGCGGCTGGATGACGGAGTCGGCACTTGCGGAAAAGCAGGCCAAAGCGTGCCTGTCGGGGTCGGGCAGCCTACCCTGCTGATTGACCGCATGACGGTCGGGGGTACGGAAGTCGGTTAATTGTCATAATATCTTCACTTGTTCTTCCCTCTATCCCTAGGCAAAATAAGGGCTGGAGTCCAAATTATGGCAACCAAGTCAGGAGATTTTGCAAAAACCGGCGCGATTTGGGGAGCAATCTTAGGCACGCTTTTCATCGGCCTTGAGCTGCTTGCCTATGGAATCGCGGCAGGCTTCATATGCGGGGGACCGCTGCATGTAATACTCGGCATTGTAATAGCCGGCGCGTTAGGGGCAGCCACCGGGGCGCTTATTTTGGCTGCAGCAGGTGCAATACTCGGATTATTCTTTCATACACATAACAGTTCAGACACACAACAGACTGGAAAGCGCCGTTTCTCACAGGAACCACAGCAAGATATTTCACAGCAGCAGGAACCCGATACGCCACAGCAGAACCAAACCCAATTCCAAGACTTGGTCACTAGCAAACGCGGGCAGCAGACAGTACACACCCCGACGTAATTACTGATCCAGCAGCAAGTTTACCATCCCATCCACATTTTCAAGGGTCGCCGACCTTCCATCCGCAACGGCCTCATACCTCAGAACGCCTTTCTTATCGAGGACATACACCAAGGGGATCTCCGCCGGCCAGCCAAAATCATTGCTCTTTATCCCATCCGCCATCACAGTACGGTAGCTGAATTTCTGCATGACTTCCTTCACTTTTTCCCGTTTTTCCGGCTTGTCGATGCTTACCGCCACTATTTCCAATCCTTTAGCATGATGGCTGCGGTAGTATGCGTCGAGCCCCGGCATTTCCGCACGGCAATCCGGACACCATGTCGCCCAGAATTGCACCAGAACTACTTTGCCGCGCAGTTTGCTGATATCCACCACTCCGCCGTCCATATCCTGCACCACCAGCGCAGGCATGCTGCCTATCTCAGGCTTGGAAAAGGCAGGCAGGGAAAAGCCCATTAATAGAAAAAATAATATAACCATTCTCATCATGCGTTATCCTGTAATACATTAGCTTGAAGAAAATCATACCATGAATAAATACAGCTATACACTAGAAATTACGACTGAGCGCCACCTTAAAAAATACCGGCGCCGTCAGTTGGTTGCCAGTAACGTCCTGATAGATCGGGAGTGAGACGAATGTATCCAGACGCCATGCCTTGACGGCCACTTCAACCCCGGGTGATAACAGCACGCGCTTGTAGCCGCTATTGTCCGGATTCGCCGCTGGCCCGCGATCGCTCAGGCGGTAGGAGCCCAAAATCTGGGCAATGGGGGTAATCTTGATACCTGCGATTGACCATTTTTCATAATATACACCGCCTGCAGCATCCACTTCCGTTCCCGGCCGGTAGCCTGCGGTAATCAGAAACGGCTGATCGATTTGCCCGTTGACAAACCACCCCCATATATTGTCAGCCGTGATTCTTCCCATGTGATATGCCCCGAGCAGGAGATCGGTGCTGCCACTGCCAATGGCGCTGTCGCGGTCGAAATTCGCATAGGAATAATCGCCGGTGGGCAGCTTCATGCCGAAGGTCACGCCGGTGGACATATCAGGCGAGAAACCGGAATAAATGCCGCCCACACGCACATCGCCGAAATTATCGTGCCGGAATCCGGCGATATTGCCATCATCGTCCGTGGTGCTGAAATACCGATCCGTATACGGCACAGTCGCGGTTACTCCCCAGTCCCGGTTGAACATGTACTGTCCTCCCAATACGAAGAATTGGCTGCGCAGTACCTTATCATCATTATTTTCCGCGCCAGAACTGGAGGTGCGGCTCCAGTTGACGTTCTGGTTCATGAAGTCGTATTCCGCCCAGACGGTGCCGCCCTCGCCGGTGGGCAGCATCATTCCTGTCTGCACGTCGAACACACCACAGCCGCAGGCACACGCCAATGCCATTTTCGGAACAAGTAAAATTATAAGTAATAAAATTCGGTTACGCATTCATATCTCCTGATAATTTCTGGTCGATTCAATAGATCATCAGACGCCTATATTCATTACGCGGAAACCGGAAAACCGGCGCGGCAATGACATGACATCTGCTATGGGATAAAAAATCTTCAGGAAAAATACGGAGGCGAGCGGGAAGAGGCGTTGCTGAAAGCGGATTGTCGGATGAAATGCGGTGAAACGATAATACGAGGAGGCGCATAATAAACAGGATGTACATTTATCGCTATTTCTGCCTGCCCAAAAGCCATTATGGCGTTGATGGCAAATGCACATAACCCGTCCGGGCAAGGTTTGCCATCATGCGAGTGATGCATATGTCCGGCATGGGCGGAATGGTCATGGCCGTCGCACAGGACAACGGAAAATAACCCTTTTTGCTGCCCGGAAAAATCCGGCATATAGCCTGCTGGAATAAGGCTGCGCAGCCCCAAACCAAGCAGGGCTATCAGAATGACAAAGTGCCTCAAATGCGTACGGGAACAAAACATGCGAGCTAAGATTAGGAATCCCGCATTTTATACTCTATACACGCATAAACACAATTACTTTATGCAGCCTCAAACAGTCCCTGCCCTATGTACTCGCCTTTACCAACACCGCGCGGGCAGGCAAAAAGACCACTGCCAGTATGGGTGACAAACTGGTTGAGCGCATCGAGCTTGGCCATATTCTCAAAAATCTTGATGAATCCGGTGCGTGGATCACGTTGGTAGCACATGAATAAAAGTCCGGCATCGTATTCCAATCCCTGACGCCAGGGCGGCCAGCGCTCCGCGATGAAATTGATGCCGTCATTATAGGAATAGCCACGCCGCAATATCTGTACACCGTCGTTCGCCGCCGCTGCACCTAGCCGCACATGCGCGCTCTCAGGGATGATGAAATTCCCGTCCTTGTCGACCGCATCGAGATCAAGCACGTCAAATTCATTTTTCTTTCCGAGCGGTGCACCGGAATCTTTATAGCGGCCAATCGTCTGCTCCTGAAAATTCACCCCCACGCTCTCCCAATGCTCAAGCGCGATCCGAATCTTGCGGACGACCATGTAGCTTCCCCCCTGCATCCAGGAAGGTCCTTCGCTGCCGACCCATACGAATTTATCAAATTCCTGCGCTTTGGGGTTCTGGGTGCCGTCTTTAAATCCCTGCAGATTGCGCGGTGTTTCACCGCTGGCCGGTTTGGAAGCAAACCCGGTCTGCACCCAGCGTATCTGCGCTATATCCGTTGCCAGCCGGGTAAGTTCCCGAACGGCATGAAACGCCACCTGCGGATCATCGGCACAGGCCTGCACCGATATATCCCCGCCGCTCTTGCTTTCCACTAATTGATCACCGTTGAATTTCGGCAGGTCCACGAGCGCTTCCGGCCTTTGTTTTGCAAGGTTGTAACGATCCTTTCCATCCTTGATGAATATCCCTGGTCCGAAACCAAAGGTAAGCGTCAGCTTGGCGGGCGAAAGCCCCAAGGCATCGCCATTATCGCCGGCGGGTTTGCTTAAATCCTGCTGAAGAGGCTGCGCGGTTTTTCCTTCCGTCATCCGGGAAGCGGCTTGCGTCCATGCCTTCATCAGCTTTACGATATCGTCGCGCCGGGAGGCAATCAGATCAAACGTTGCAAAATAGGTCTGATTCTGTGGATCTGTTGTAATCCCGGCTTGATGCGTCCCCAAAAACGGGATGATGACGCTGCCGCCAGAACCAGAAACAGAATCCATCGCATAGCGCGCGCCATAGCCCGCACCGGCAGCAACAGCCACCCCCCCGAATCCCTTGAGGAAGCTTCGGCGGTTCATGTTACCCAGACTTTTGAACGGGCATCCCATGCTTACTGCGCCAGTACCACCGTGTTCATGTCATCCTCCACATAATAGAACCCCTTGCCGTCCGGCTTCATCACGATGCCGAAGAGATCGCCGTTTCCCGGCGGGGATTGCGCCTGATCGGCATCAATCCACTGCGCGTAGATCTGCTTGCCTGCCACCGGGTCAATTTCCACCACCTGGCCATTGATCGCGTTGGTCACCAGCAGATGCCCATCCGGCGCGGTGGTCATTGCCAGCGGACGTTGCAACAGGCCGTCTTTCGTTACTTCACGCCCCTGCCCGGCACTCGCAGTGCGGGCAGTGGCATCGGGAATGGCGATAATCCGGTTGCCCACGCTATCGGATACATAGAGCGTTTTACCGTCCTGCGCAAGAGCGAGGCCGGTTGGGCCGACCAGAAACGCATCCTTGCTGGAACGCGCATTGAGTCCATCCGCAATGACGGTCTGGCTTTTAAACACCGGCGGCTTACCCTGCGGAATGGCGAGATCAATCCTGAGTACCGTCGCTTTCTTGATGGTGGTCGGAAAGCCTGTCGCCGGATCTTTTACCTCAGGGCCTGGCACATCAAAGCCCGCGTTACTTACAAACAGGGTAGCCGTGGCGCCATTATCAATTGCGGCGATATTTCCCCAGGGACCGTTGATTTTCGGGCCAGATACCGCATGTATGAAATTACCGTTGGAATCAAGCACAATCAGACATCCATTTCCCTTGGTGCGCGTCGTCCCGTCCGTACTCGGCGTGCTCCCGACGATAATCCAACCGCTTTTCAGCATCGTCATGGCGGTAGTAAGCCCGACACCGCCGGGACATTGTTCCAGATGCTTCGGCAGCTTCGCGATTAAAGACGTTTTCTTGGTAGTGGGATTATAATCAAGAATGGTCGTGCCCGTCCCCTGCAGGTTGGAAATATCATTGAAATTATCCACCAACAGGTCATCCTTTTGAATCTTGCCAGAGGAAACCGGCGCTACTACAAGGGCGTAAGGATTCAGATCCCCGTTTTCCGTAATGGTCGTGGTCAGCGTCACGTGCCGGTGAATATTCTCCAGAAAGCCCTTTTGTTCATCGGCTTTCGCAGCATTCACAGAGAAAGTAGCCGCAGTCATCAACAGGGTCAAAAGAGTAAAAGATCGTATATGCATGGATTGCTCCTTAATAATAGCACTCAGAATAATATATTAGTGCGGATACCCAACACCGCTTCGTTTCCAACTTTCCCGCCCGTATTGGGATTCAGGATCCCAGCACCAGGATTGATAACATACTGGAAATCCGGCTGCAACTGCCACCAGGGCATCAACTGGTACTGGTAGGTTGCTTCTATGAAAGTCTCCCCGGTCTGTACCGGCGTATAAGTACCGAAAAAAGTCTGCGCCCTGTCAAACGCACCGACGCTGTTGCTGACATGCGCATAGCCCATGCCAATGCCTATGGTGTCATCATCACGCCCGATAAACGGCTCGTGCAGTGTAAATCCGGCGTTCAGACTGAAATCGATCAGGTTGCGATCAGTCAGCGGCGTCCCCATGATACGGGTAAAAAAGTTGAGCGTGCGATCATCCACGTTCTCCGAATGCCACAGCATCTGATCGGCCACTGCGTAAATAGCGTAATTGCCCCGATGCGATTTCGCAACGCCGTTGGTGCCGGGATCCGCCAGCGAGCGCCCTGTCGTGTCATACTGCTCATCAGCGAAGCTTTCGCTATTATACCAGATGCCCAGCTTGTAAAGACGCGAGAGCGGCTGTGGCCCATCCGCACTCACCATCGAGCCCAGCGCCGGATATGCATATTGCACTTCGGCAATCGCCAGCACGCCGCCATTCAAAGGAAAGGTAGTGCCCGACGGGTTGGCATGCTGTGAATCCGGGTTGTTATTGTCGCTGGCCGGGCTGCCGTTATACACCCCCGCCAGAAACGTCAAAGCGTCATTAGGCTTCGCCCGCATCCGCACTCCCAGCGCGGACAGAGGGTAAGCTGGCCCGCCGCCGGGGAGGTCCGCCGATGGCACCATTGGCCAGCCGAACATAGTATTGACAAAATAATTGGCATTCTGGCTGACCATGAATTCCTGATCCAGGCTTTGCTGGCCGATTTTTACATCCATCCTGTCCTGATCGAGAAATTTCTGTTGATACCACAGTTCCCAGAGCCGTGTCTTATCATCCGCCTCAATCCCGCTTGCGGTCTGCAGGCTGCCAAGGTTATCGGCGCTTAAATTGCGACCATGTATCTGCAAGCCGCTGACATTGAACGTTCCCCCATACCAGCCAAATGCGCGCTGGGTATCCAACTGCATCACTGCCTGGGTAAGGCCGTCATACTCAAATCCTTTGCGTGTGCCGCCAGTGAGATTGCCCAGCACTTCACTGGTCTCCTGCAGCCCAAGCGTGATTCCATATTGCCCCAGCCATGGCCGCACGCCCCACATGTCACCTAACATCGCGTTACGGCGCGATATGCTGTCAATGAATCCTACCTGTCCCCCCTTAGGGGTAGCGCCGGCAGGACCGCTAAAAGCAGGATTATCTGCATCAATAGACATTGTCATCGGTGGCGGCGCTGCCATAGCGGAGGAAGATAATAGCCCCACAGCAACACTTGCTGCCAAAGGTAATAACGACTGCATCCTGGGAATCATATTCATTTTTATTTTTGCAATTAATAATTATTATTAATGGTAACGCATCTTCTATAAGAGCGTTCCTTGGACGAGTCAATATGTAAATGAGAGTGATTCGCAAAATGCACTTCAGGAGTGGTTGCCTTTTACTTGGCCACCTGCTCCGGTGAAATATCCAGCAGTTCATTAATACAGGTCGGATCGGCAAGAAAATGCAGAGTTACTACCGTGCCAACGTCTATTTCACTGTCAATCGTGATGCTACCATAATGCAGATCTATCAAGTTCTTGGTAAGCGGCAAACCCAATCCGGTGCCGCCATAGCGCCGGTTAAGACCGCTATCCACCTGCTCGAATCCCTGGAATACCTTGGAAATATTCTCCTTCACCATACCGATGCCATTATCGCTGATGGTGATGATAAAGTCCGTCACCATGCCGCCGCGCATCTCAGGATGCACCGCGATATGCACTGTGCCGCCCTTATTGGTAAACTTCACTGCATTAGACAGGATATTGAGTATAATCTGGGAGAAACGCAAGCGATCCGCAACAATGGGAGGAAGCTTCTCCGCAATCTCTTTAATGATGGTGACACCGCCTTCAACCGCGCGCTTTTCCATGATGCCAATGCATTTCTTAATGGCGTTGTGGATATCCACATGCTCAAATACAAGCATCATTCTTCCCGATTCGGCTTTGGAAAGATCGAGAATGTCATTGATGATATCAAGCAGATGCCCACCCGCGTCATTAATATCACTGGCATATTCCAGGTATTTTTCATTGCCGAGCTTGCCAAAAAGCTGCTCCTTGAAGACGGAAGAAAAACCGATGATGGCATTGAGCGGCGTGCGGAGCTCATGGCTAACATTCGCAAGGAAATGGGATTTCGCAATGCTGGCGCTTTCGGCATTTTTCTTCGCTTTGCCCAGTTCTTCATTCTGCTTGAGCAATTGCCGGTCGCGTTCCTGTATTTCATCCAACATGGCATTGAATGCATCCATCAGCATGTAGATTTCATTCTCCTGCCTTCCGCCGTCCGGACGCGGTTCATTGGTAACGCGCAGCGAATAATCCTCTTCGATCGATATGCGCCTTGCAATGGCGGCAAGCGCCAGCAACGGTTCTGAAATAGTGCCCTGCATGGCAAGGGCGAGCATATAGGCAGAGACAATGACCAGCAGAATAATGACGAACGCTATCGTGATCTGCTTGATGAGATACGCCCTGATTTCACGCATATCGGATTCAAGCAGAATCGAGGCGACCAGCATTCCGTTATTGTCAAGATTTCTTAATACGATGGTATTGCCGCCATAACTGCCAATCCCTTCTTTCACCCCGTTAATATTGGGGCAGGATTTGTCCATCAGTCCGTTGCTGAAATAAAATGCCGCCGGCTTGGCGCTCGTATCATACATGCAGACACGGAGTATGGAGGGTTTGACGCTGAATACATCCTGCAGGTTGCTGGTAGCAGCGCTTTCCTGCCCGAAGCTGATATACGCCAGATTGCTTTTACCGACATTGACCGCAGTGTCCTCCAGCTGGCCATACAGATTCGCCCGCATATTATAGATGCCGATGGCAGTGATGGCAATGGTCGTCAGAGTCACGGCAATCGCGCTGACCAAAGTGATCAGTAACGTCAGGCGCGTTTTGATCGTGGCATGCGCGAGCATATTACTTGATGACCTCCGCCGCAATCTGCAGAAGCCGCGCATCAATAGTAAGGCCATCCTCTGCCGCCGTCCTGGCATTAATACGCAAGTTAATCTTATCCTTGTAAAAAAGCCCTACGCTCTTGCCTACCCTTACGATCTCAATGCTTCCCCCTTCATCGGCAAAGTCCTTGGCCTCACTTATGCTTAAGACCGGATGATGTTTTACATACGCCAGAATAGAGTGCGCATTATCTTCCTGATTTTTTCCAATGAAAAGAATATTGCAGGAGTTCAGGACGCTGCCTGACGCGGAATCATTAATATTAATAGTCAGGCTTTGTGTATGGGATTCCTGAAAGGTTTTAAAATAACTGCTGAATTCCTTATCACCGGTAATGCATACGGTCGCAACATTGCTTTTTTTAGGCGCATTGTCACCTGGCCAGTCAACGAATTTCAGGAAGTTATAGATAAAAGCTATTTTTATCCGGTATTCATTGGCGCTCTTATCAGTCTCATCATCGGCAAGGGCGGGCAGAAATGCCCCCAGGCACCCGATAACCACTACCATGATGATGCTGAATATTCTACTCATGGCCGACCTGCAGCCCATCAGAAAATATCCTGAGATACATCCCATGTCCGAGGGCAGCCAATGATGATACCGGTAATGCCGGTATCATTCCCTCAATCGCGAGCGATGATAATAGGTGACGACGATGCATAACGGCCTTACAATGCGAATCTCAGGATAAATAGTAGCAGAAAATGATTAACTAACTCTTAGAGAAGCATTAATTAAGTCTTAAGAGGATAGGAATGTTAGGCGCGTCCCAAGACAAAAAGTAACATGGGGAAGCTTAAAGGGAAGCACCAGGAGGAGTGGAAGAAGCAGCCGCTTTGGCGGTCTCTTCCCGTTTCAGGCGCTTCTCGAAGATCTTATCCACCTGTGCATTATGCTTCTTTGCCAAATCGTGACTGGCATAACCACAAAAGATAGAGATAGGCGCAAGCGCGGATAAGGAAATCAGCCCACCCGCCCCTAATGCGTCGATTAATTTATTTAAATGGTGAGAAAATTTTTCATCTCCTGTTTGCGGAGACTGCGGCAGATTTTTGCTGAACCCATTATATAAAAACCCCACCGCCGTTGAGATAACAACACATATCCCAAAACCTGCAAAAGCCCCCTTAAAGGACTCTACTATCTCATTTTTCTTTATTTTAGACTTATCTGCATCATTTTCAGGCATACGCTGTCCCTACAATCCAGCAGCCTATACTATAGCACTTCATCGGAAGTAGGATAAGTTAAATATTTGTTACAAGTAAGAGAATAGGTCGTCATCCCCCACTATTAATAATAGATATTAAGTGACATTACTTACAAAATTACCAGTATAAAATGTTTGTCAATTCCTTACCAGAAATATGATCAGCGAACTGGAAAGCATAGGTATATGGTGCGTCTACACGTTTCAGCATAAGCTCCAATGAAATTTCAGAAAATTCACTTCCTTTAATAGGCCTTTTTAATGGAATGTAAAATGGCTTCCAGGCAAAAAGAGTAGGATCCACCGAACTGAGGATGGTTTTACCATCATGCGATAATTCTACAGAAAACCAGCCTATAATGCCCTTATAAGCAGCCTTCGAAGGAATGGCAACAGTACTTGCAACCTTTGCAGGGTAAGGGTTTGATTTTGTGAAATCAAATCCTTGCATGGTAGCAATCTGGGGCTTTGATTCCTCAATGTAGTTTTGCAATGCTTTTTCGAAATTAACCGCATACATATTTCCGGAGCTGAAAAATGTATAATCCAACAGATCAACCTCAATAGACTTACTCCTCAGGAAATCAAAACCATTGGCAGGAGGTAAACCTGTCCTTGGGATTGAATCATCTTCAACTAAGATAAAATTAAGTTTCCCCCGCGTAGGTATAATGGATTCTTTTGATGATACACGACTAACAAGTGTAGGAAAAGCATCCCAAGAACCAAAACCAAAAATCAACGAGGAAATAGTCTCCGATACTACTAGGCCAAGCTGCTTTGGTAATCTGGATAAATTTACATATTCTAAAGGCTGATCAATGATAGTAAATCTTCCTGCCATTCCATTTTTTTCTAGCAAATGAGTGGCGTATTGGGCAATTTTATCCGAAGGTTCGATCATGAATACATGTTCATACCCATGTTTTAAAGCCATCAGCGATAAAATGCCGTTACCCGAACCAACATCTACAGCAACACCGGAAGCCTTTGTTTTTTCAATGGCCTCAGAGAACAATGATAGGCGACGCACATCAAACAACAAATAACAATGCTGCATGAAACGACCATATTCCTGCGGTTTCTGTACTGTATCTTCTATATTAGCCAGATTAAGTGCAAACGACATAAGACCTCCATCAAGCACAAATTATTTAACAAACATTAACCCCTATTGAGTATACTAACCGATCGATACAAAGCAATCTTTTTATAATATCATTTTAGAATCTAAATGTTGCCTTAGCAAGTACACTTCTACCAATCTCTTCAGTAGGCTGGTATATAAATCCCGTATATTCCTCATGCTCTGATTTAAGAAGATTCTGACCAATAAGACTTAGGTCGAGCCCCTTCATTGGCGTATAGCCAATCCGTGTATCCAGACGTGTATAAGCAGGCACCGGCACAGCAGGAAGCTGATCCACATGATATAGCATAGTATCCCACTGCATATTATAGGGCAAATCAACATAAGAACGTATATTAAATTGTTGATTAGGTGCAGTGCCCTGTTTAGTTACCAGCGTTGACCCTATAATATTAAGGTGGGATTCATATATTGAGTAACTACCATTGAACTTCAGCCATTTGGTGACCTCCCACGTTGAAGCCAATTCCACACCATGTGTTTCTCCATTATTGAGATTCCCTGGGATTAAAGGTGCGTAGACATAGCTTCCCATAACTGGATCGAAGCGCGGAGAAGGCGTTCCGTTAGCTGCGGAAAGCAAGTCGCTATAATAATTATAGAATCCGGTAAGATCAAAAGACAAATCTTCGCGTGGCATGATACGGTAGCCTATTTCATAGGCATATAAATTTTCAGACTGCGCACTTAAGCTTCCTAGTTCAGCACCTAGTGTGGTAGAATTGAGTGTGCCAATAACAAGACTCAAATTCTGAGTTGCCTGATTTTGGGTTCTAACAGCACGCGAAGCTGCTGCCCACACTGTCTGCTTATCGGAAGGCAACCATGAAAGCCTTACACTTGGCTGGTATTCAAATCCACCAAAGTCATCATGCTCAAATTTGCTGCCTGCAGTTAAAAATAATTTATCCTGTATGATAGAAATTTTATCCTGGAAAAAGCCGCTATACAGATTCTCATAATAATTCTCAGGCGAGAAACTGACATAAAAATCGTTGCCAAAAAAACTGCTTATACGGCGGTAACCCACCCCCCAGGTAATATTATTATACTTATTCACCACCCAATCGTGTTGGAAATCAAAATCCACGGTCTGCGTATGCAGGCTGTTGCCGCCATCACCGGAATTAAAAAACTCTCTGACACTATCATCATAATATGCCTGCAAAGTAATGTCAGAATTCTTATCAAATTCATGCTTCCAACGCCCCAGTATATTCATCCCGCTTACATTATCATTATCAGCAAACGTTTGAAGCAAAGACGAGGATACTGTCGAGGTTACAGGATACCTGCGCACCGCATCCTCCTGCCCTTTATACACATCCCCTTGTAGCGTGCCTGTATCTTTGCCGGAACCATTCCAATCCATACGGAAACCACCCTGACCGTTATCCCATGGATCACCCGCACCATTGCCATTTGATAGCAAATGCTGCTGGTTATAATCAAAATACTGCCCATAGGCGCGGTAGGAAAGATCACCTACTGTACCGCCATAACGTGCGCCGCTACTAAATCTCTCCTGAGTCCCAGTGGCCCCGGTAAGCAACGTACCCTGCGTATCTTTGGAATTTTTAGTGATGATGTTAATAACGCCGTTGACTGCATTTGCACCCCATAATGTGGCGCCTGGGCCGCGAATAACCTCTATGCGATCAATATCTTCCAACATCAGGTTCTGTACATCCCAATATACACCTGAAAATACCGGTGTATAAACTGTCCTGCCATCTATCAACACCAAGAGTTTATTGGTATACTGACTGTCAAATCCCCGCGAAGTTATCGCCCAATTCTGTGAACCGGATTGGGCCACCTGAATACCGGGAACCATGCGGAGCAACTCAGGGACGTTTTGCAGACCGGAACGGCGAATATCTTCCTGAGTAATCACATAAAGCGCTGCCGCCGTTTGCGAAGCTTTTTCAGTTCTTTTGGATACGGAAGTAACGTCAATATCGGTAAGCTGCTGCAACGACATATTGAATACGTCAGAATCTTTAATTTCATCCGATGCCTGAATTATTGCAGGCATTGATAATGCACTAGTGATGGCAAGCAACAGCAACAGGTTATTACGCATAGCTTCTCCACAGTTCGTTATTTTGCATTAAGATCAAAACTCATCAAATAGTTAAGAAATACTTAACCAAACCTGAACAACTTACAACCTAAACATCGGGTATTAAAAATAATTTCGCGCAGTGGGACAGATATGCAACGGTTATCAAAAAACGACTTTTTCTGATACAACCAATCACACTTGTTAATACAGAAACTACACTTCTTCCGGTTGCCTGCTTTTTTCGTTACGCAATAAATTCGTAGAATTCTCTCTGGCATGCTGCTCTATAAGTACACTGAAGAGATAAAGCTTAATTCCTTCAGTAGTCGGATCCTCTGGCAATGTTACATCATAATGAATTTTTGGCTCCTTCCAACCCAGCATACAACAATCATGCTTATAGAGCCGTGCATTTAATATCGGAGCAGTAGCAAACAACATCTCCAGATTCAAAGCGGCCGCTTTTTCCATAATACGCTCAACCAGGCGGCGCGAGACTTCCCCTCCATGAAATTCCTGCAAAAGGGCAAGACCAGAAGCCTGACAATAACTCATCTGCTTATAATGCAGCTGTGGAAAATGCCTTTCAAGCCGGAAGCCATCTGTTTCCATAGGAAGAAGCTTGGGCTTACGGGGAGTCTT
>JABDGA010000007.1 GCA_013286285.1 Alphaproteobacteria bacterium
AGACGATGCGTCTGCAGGATTCGGGCAAAAGATTATCCATGAAAAAACGGCCCAGTGTTGAAGACGGCACATGTGTCTTCTCAAATATGGCGGAAGCGTTAAAGCCGGTAAAAGAACGGCTGTCCATCGGGAGTATATGGACGGAATAGGGCTGCAGAAAACGCGCGATTGCCTCCACCACCGTATCTTCCACGTCCAGCGTGAAAATATAGATATCGGCCTTCTGCGCGGGAACATATTTCCGCACACCGACGACGGAAGCCAGCGTCGGCATCAGGAAATTCAGATCCGATACATAACACACTGCACAGTCTGCAGTCATACTATTGCTCCCGGCCTCCTTCCCTGTGAATTTCAGGCTGCGGAGGCGATTGATTTCTCAAACAACGCTAATGCCCGCGCACAGGCTTGATCCATATTATAATACGCATAGTCTCCCAGCCTGCCTGCAAACCAGACCTTGCCTGCATGCTCCTCCGCCAGGGCCTTATAGGGCTTGAGCTTCTCCGCCGTATCCCTGGTGGGAATAGGGTAGTAAGGCTCGTTTTTGCCGGGGGTATAGGCTTCGGCATATTCCCGGATCAAAATGGTTCCCGGCGCATTCTGATGCTGGTTGCCCAGGCGTTTGAGTTCGGTAATGCGGGTAAAGTCAAACTCATTGGGGTAATTAACCGTTCCGCTGGGCTGTGCGTATTGCGTTTCTTTATATATTTCCTCGAAGCGCAGGCTGCGATAGGGCAGCGCGCCATATTGGTAGGCGAAATATTCGTCGATAGGGCCGGTAAAGATGACCCGCGCCTTCGGATGTGCATCGCGGATATCCTTATAATCGGTGTTGAGCCGCGTAGTAATATTTTTGTGGGAAAGCATCTTGGTAAACATCGCCGTATACCCTTCCAGCGGCATCGCCTGATAGGTATCGTTAAAATACCGATCGTCGCGGCTGATATAGACGGGGACACGCGCAGTCACAAAGGGATCGAGGTCTTCCGGGTTCAGTTCCCACTGCTTGAACGTATAGTTTTTGAAGACGTTGCGGTAAATATAATCGGCAATGAACGCGAGATCAGTATCCTTGCTTTCACGCAGCTTGAGGATAGGGACTTTTTCGCCATAACCATATGTCTCAATTAACTTGCGCGAGATATTCTCCGCCATGAAAGGTGGGAAAAGCGCCGCGATTGTATTCAGGTTAAAGGGCAGGGGGACATGCTTGCCTTCCACCACCGCCAGCACATGATGGTAATAGGGCTCCCAATTCGTGAACTGTGACAGGTAATCCCATACTTTTTTGCTGTTGGTATGGAAGATATGCGGGCCATATTTATGAATGAGAATTCCATGCTTACCGGGATAATCATACGCATTGCCGGCGATGTGATCGCGCCGGTCTATCAGCAGCACTTTCCTGTCCAGTTGCGAGGCGATGCGTTCCGCCAGCGTCGTCCCTGTAAATCCTGCGCCTACTATAATCCAATCCACCATTATACCTAGTCCTTATACATGCATGCCGCTTGTAGCGCATTCCGGCTGTTACGGAAAGCCTAAATGCTTAGCGCTCGTCGTGTTTTGTATCGCTGATTCGTCGCATATTCCTGGAGTATAACAACACCACGGACATCGCGCCTGTGACGAAAGCCTCCGCCAGCGTGGCCGCGGCGGCTCCTCCCGCCGCGCCATAGCGCGGGCATAGGATAAGCATCAGCAGAAAATTGATGGCCGCGGACGCCATCACAATCAGCGTAAACGCATTTTTCATCCCTAGCGGTAACATGATATTGATGCCGAGCACGTTGCTGATGCCGACCAGGAACGGGATAGGGGATAGCCATTCCACCACCGCAACCGCATGGATGAATTCCTTGCCAAGCGCGAAGGGCACGCCCCAGGGAGCGACAAAAAACATAATGATACTGAGCAGGAATGTCAGGCCGCCCTGCCCGATGAGTGTCATCATCATGAGCTTATGCGCGGCGGCGCGATCGTGCATCAGCAGGTTATTGATGCGTGGGAATATGGCTGTTCCTATCGGGCCGACCAGCATCTGCACGGCACGGCGGATGCGATCGCCGCCATGAAACAGGCCAGCTTCGGCATTGCCTGCCAGCATGCCTATGATCAGCACGTTGCTTTGCGTATAGAGATTAATAGCGCCGGTGGAGAGGAAGATCTTCGCGCCCGCTCGCAATTGCTTCAGGCTTCCCGCGATGTTGAAACGCAAGGGCAGCAGGCGCACCAGGCGGTTGGCGACGACAAAAGAAATAGCGCAGGAGAAAATGCCGCACAGGCCGGGAATCAGCGCTGCCATGGCGACATCCTCCGGTGTACGCACCAGCAGGAAAGTCAGGGGTATGGTAAGCAGTCTCCCCGCCATGAGGGTGGTGACAAATGCTCCCATGCGCTCCAGCCCCTGCAGGAACCAGTTGACGCTGAGCATGGCGGTCAGCGTCTGCGTGGACGCAGCCAGCAGCACTCCGCCCAGCATGCCGACCGAAGGCACCAGCGAGAACGATGTGACGATGAACAGGATAAGAAAGGCCAGTACCCCTAACCCCATCCTTGCCCAGAATGTATCCCAGAATATGGTGTGCAGCATTTCAGGGTTGCCTGCATTACGTGCAACATCCTGAGTGGCGGTCCAGGAAAACCCCCAATCAGTGAGCAGTGTCATCAGCGATACGATGCCGAGCGCGATGCCCATCACGCCGAAATGCGCCACGCCAAGCGTGCGCGTAAGGTAAGGCAAGGTAACCATCGGCACCAGGTACATGGCTATCTGAAAGATGAATAGATAGGAGATATTCTTAAATAAATTCTTACGAAATAAGTCGATGAAGATTTTCATGGCAATTGTTCTTGCTCTCTTTTCTGATGCATATGGCTATTTATATTCTGTTGTATGTTAGGGGAAGTTTTATAGTATGCTGTACGGGTTCACACAATACCTACACTATTTTTGCCTTTCCGCCATAAGCGCATCGGTAAGCGCCAGAATCTTATGCCCGTTGGTATCCTGATCGAATTTCTGCGTATGGGTTTTGGCATAGGCGCTCCATGTTTCCAGCTGTGCCGGATTTTCAAGGACTGAACGAATGGCTTCTTCCCATGCGGCAGAATCATTCGGGGGAATAAGCTGGCCGTTTTTCCCGTGTTCGATCAGTTCTGGAATGCCGCCGATAGCGCTGCCTAAGACCGGCAGCCCCAGAACCAGCGCGTGGATGACCACATCCCCAAGCGGTTCGGTCCATATGGACGGGGTACAAAGCATGTCGCTTTGCGCCATGTAGTTGCTGACCTCGGTTTGGGGCACGTGCCCCCTGAAACGGCACCAGGCATGTTGCCCGAAGCGAGCGCGCCAGACGGCGGCATCCGCGCCTTCGCCCAGCAGATCGATCGTGAAGCGGTAAGAGGTGGCAAGCTTTTCCAGCACTTCCAGCAACATACCCACCCCTTTAGTGGCGTGCATCCGTCCTACATAGAGAAAGCGTACATGATTCGATGATGTACGAGGCAGGGTAGCGGCAGGATAGGTATTGGCATTCAGGATGGCGGCAGTCTTGAATTTTTCCAACGGCAGCACCGAAGCTGCTTTTTCAAGGTTGGCGCATGAGGGAGAGCAAAAGGCAAGGGCGGGGATGCTGGTGGCAGCGGCAAAACGGATATGGCTTGCAACACGGCATTTTGTACAGCGCGTGGCGCAAATCTTGCCATCTTTGAACATACCGCCCCACAGGCAGGCAAGGCTCAGGTCATGCAAAAAATAAATGGCGGGGATGTTACGCCGCCCAATCTCGCGTAGGCTGTTATACCCGATGCCGGCGGGGGTATGGATATATACGCAGTCTGGTCTGAAACCCTCCAGGGCGATGGCCATCAGGCGGCGGTTTCTTGGGTCGAAATGATCCTGCAGATACCACAAAGGCTTCCACCATTTGGAAACTTTCGTATGGTTCCAGAACGTGTAGGGTCGGGGAAAGGCAAGCCGCCACACGCGCATTCCCTCGATAGGATCGCCGTAAAGCTCGGGATCGGTTTTGTCCGCTGCGGTGATGATGCCTACCTCATGGCCCTGTCTGACCAGCCATCTGGCCAGGTTGAGGGCAGACACCTCTCCTCCTCCGTAGAAATGGGGAGGAAATGCGGATAAGACAATAAGTATTTTCACGACGTATTCACCTGCTTCCAGATTCTTTTGACGGGAATTCTATAGGGAAAAACAGGAAATCATATAAATTCTTTTAGGTAATATGCTATGTGTATGTATAAGTTAAGGCCGGTTTCTAGATGGTATTGAAAATAATATGAATATCTTTCAGGAAGAAGCGGTTAAGGCGCGATTTTCATTATCCTTACATGCATTGCGGGGAATAGCGTCGGTAATAGTGTTATGCGGCCATGTCATGCAACGTAGCGCTATGACTATGGGCGGTCTTCCTGGTGGTCATGGCATTTCAGGGATTCCATTCAATGGGAATGCGTCTGTTATCTTTTTCTTTGTGTTAAGCGGATTGGTTCTTGGGATGTCACTGGCAAAAGAAGAGCTGACCGTCATGAATTATAGTATATATGCAATAAGACGCGCTTTCCGGATTATACCATTGTTCGCCGTTACGATGATAATCGGCATGCTGTATATAGCCTTTATCGATCCCTCCATGCCGATTAAATTCGTACCGGATGGATTAACGGGATATAGTGTGCCCAACCCGCCGACATGGTCAATCTACGTCGAGTTAGTGGTGTCTGCGTTTTTACCTTTTATGGTGCTGGCAGGACGCAACAGAAGGCTTGCAATATTGGTTGGTGCAGGATTTTTGATCCTAGGATCATTTCATATCGGCCAGCACTCTCACCTGAATCTTTTCATGATAGATTTTTTTCTGGGCGTTACAGTGCTTTGGTGGGGAAGAGCATTTACACAATGGATAAGCTGCTTTAGTCACCGGATTTTCTGGTCACTTGTTGCTGTTTTATTTGGCATTTTTTATCTTCTTGGGGTAACCGTTTACGATTCTAATTATATTGTCTTTAATTTCATGGAGACATTCTCTATCACTCCTCTGATTGCTATCGTATTCTTCTGCCCTCAGCGGTTTAAATACCTGGAAAGGCGTGAACTGCAGTTTCTAGGCACCATATCCTATAGCCTCTATCTTATTCATTTTTCCCTCGTGGCGTTATGTTATAATCTATTAATAATACTGTTCCCTGCAGCCTCATACTATCCGATAATAACTACTGCTATTATGCTTATAGGGCTGCCCTCAATGTGTATTGCCATCGCTGCCTTGTCCTATCGTTATATAGAAAAGCCGGGAATCGCTTGGGGGGAAAAAATGATTGCTGTTACTCGCCATGCACTCCATCAAGATATTGAACCGACACATCTTATCGATTAATCAATTCTTCTTTACCAGGGTTCCGGTACGATACTCCCATCAACAGCCAGAGAATTGCGGCGGTTTTTGAGCTGTAGAATGAAGTGCCGCTGATGAGGAGCAGCCCTAAGCAGTATACCGCGAGCATTGCCCGGAAACGCATTCCCTGCTCCGTGCAGATAGGGAATGCGGCAAATATTATCCATAAAATAATCACGAGTAACAGCCCAAAGATTTCAAGGCTATAAGGAATGCCGGAGTCATAGAGCGCTTCCGGAATATCCAGCCCGAAAATATGCAGTATATCCATGTGGATGAGTGTTTCACCGGTTCTCATCAACCTGCCTGAAAGATCGTCCATTCTTGCATCTGCCAGTCCCATATGCGTATAGAGCATAAGGCCAGAAAGGGTAAGCACGGGCAATAGCAGTAGTACTGCCGGTTTCTGGGTAAGGGGGAATAACCGCACCAGCATCAGCAGAAACAGGATCATGCTGGCAAAACGCGAATCAGAGGCGATGACAAGCACCACAGCGACGATGAAATGCCCTATGCCTTTGCGCCAGTCTTGTCGATCGAAACTCAACGCCCACATCCCCACAATCACGGCATAATTGCCCATGGAAACCGGCTCCAGAAATACAGATGACACACGCAGATCACCAAGGAAGGGCAGTAAGTTACGTCCTCCGGGCCGTATTCCGCTGATAAACACATTCGTTTGCGCATGGGCCATATCGGATTCTGTCGCCATCTCGCGCGCCATATAATAATGCAGAATGTCGAATTGCTTGAGATACGTGTCGGTAAATGCATATTCAAAAAAGCCGAAAAACAGCACAATGGTGGAAAGGTACCAGACAATTTTATTGGCGTCGTCTCTATGGTTAATGGATTGTCCTAACCAGAAGAAAACCAGTATGATGAGTATATTGCGCGGCCCCAGCGTGTCCGTTTCCCCCCTCATGGCCCATAACGCGGCAAAATAAGCTGCCAGGAAAGCCAACAATGCCATATTACCTAAGGGACGCCGGGGAAGCACGCGGCATGTAACTGCCATGACGATACAGGCTTCCGTCGCCGCTACAATATTATTGGATATGGATATGCCGTGTGTATTGAGAAAACATAATACAACCTGATAGCATGCCAGCGCAACGATGGTAGCCAATGAGAAACGGTAGTTAAAGAGTGCTTCGCTCATCCGTGCCTGATTCCCAAACTATCCTCATACACGCTGAGGAATCGCAGTGCCACGTCATCCCAGGCGTAATGCTTTGCCAGCGTCATGCAGCGGTTGCGCAACGTCTGAGTATCACCCACCAGAGTCTGGTGGAAAGCTTCAATTGAGACAGCGGATGCCATAAGGTCCGACGGATCAATCCGACCGCCAAATTCCAGCTCCTTAAGCAGCCTCTCAAAAGGCGGGATAGGGCTTAGTAATGGCACCAACCCTGCAGACAGGCCTTCCACAATGCTGATGCCGAACCCTTCATAGTCCGACGCAGAGACGATATAACTTGCGGACGTGATCAACTGCCTGATACCGTCCTCACCGGGGGAAATATGGATATGCACCGCATCTTCCACCTGTAGCTTGCGCACGGTAGCCTGTAATGTATTCATATCGTCGTCTGATGGCAGGCCGACAATGTGCAGGCGCCAGTCCGTACCCAGCTTTCTGAGTTCACTCACCAGCGCAATCAGCAAGGGCACCCGTTTGTTTCTCGACCACCTGCCGATGAAAATCATGGTTCTTTCGGCGGATTTACTTCCGCAATCGTGCCACTTCTCCACGTTCACGCCGTTTTCTATGGTAATGATATTGCCTTGGGATATGCGGCTGAATGTATTGGCGTCGTTCTCGCTGGAAGCGCATATGTAGCGGTATGCGCGGCAGGAAAGCCTCGTGACGGTCTGGAAGAATATTTTTTTCAGCCGTGCGGCAAAGCGTGTATGAAAAAAACCTCCATGCGTGGAAGCCACAAGAGGCTTATGATGCAGGAATTGTGTCCATGCCAGAAAGTCAAAAAAGAAATCGATGGCGTGCACATGTACGATATCTGCAGTCTGGATGGTTTTCATCACACCGAATGCCAGCGGATAGCGGGTAGAACCGAACCAGGGAATCCGGGTGACTTCAATTCCGTCAATCACTTCCTCTGCCGGCAATATGACCGCAGGGGCGGAGAAAATCCTGTCCAGGGTCACTACCCTGACATGCACGCCCGGCATCTGTGATAGTTTTCCGCAAAGATTCCTAACCACATCTTCAAGGCCGCCAACGGAAGGAGGATATTGGCGTATTACGTGAACAACTTCCATCAGGCTTCCTCTGCAACTCTACTGCGACGGAAAATCTGCTTGCAAATTCCGTACTCAAAACTCACGTACTTTATTTTTGCCATATTGGGATAAGGCCGCGCGCTATCTGCTAAATACACTCGTCTGCGGACTAAGCGCGTAGCTAAATCCAAACGGCACAAATTGCTGCACATATTGCTGGAAGTAAAGATAGACATCGCCAACCCCGCTGCGCGGGACGTACACCACATCGTAGCTTGCCAGCCGTACATCACTTTTGGGATCTTCTCCTGAGGCTGCGGCTTTATAGTTAGCGGAATACACTTCCTGTGTCTCCCCATCTCCCCGGCGGATAATGATGAGGTTATCCGGCTGCGCGGAGTTCTTTAACCCGCCCGCCCTTGCAATCGCCTGCAATAACGTAAGGTTTGGCCCGGAACTGATAAATTCGCCCGGACTGTTTACTTCGCCTGCCACATATACACGGCTGGGAGCGGATGAGCGTATAATCACTCCCATATATTTAGTGTCTTTCAGGACATCGGCATATTTTTCCTTGAGCACTTCCTTCAATTCCTTGACGGTAAGGCCATAGGCAAGCGTATCGTCCACATAAGTAGTGGAAATCATGCCATCCTGCCTGACGGCGACATGCTCATCCAGCTCCGGGTTAGATGCAAACTTGATATCAATCACATCGCCTACCTGTAAGCGGTAAGGGGGAAGAACGGCGGAAGGTGCGGGAGGAGGCGTTCCGTTTTTAGAAGCCGATGGGAGACCAGACTTGGCTGGAATGCTGATACAGCTGAGTAATAATGCCGTGCAGCATAGGCTGAGAAGAAGAAATGCAATTCGTTTCAAAGTATTACTCTATTTTTGATTGGCCGCATGCAATACAAGCTTAAGGCTACCGAATCCACCTTTTTATACCAAAAATCCACTATGCTAAAGCTATACATAACTTCGCCATACTGCAACAAGATTCAATGGTAAATGCCTATAGTCTCTTCGTGATTTTTCTTTTGCTTCGCGTCCTCTTGTACAGAGTTATCCATGCATACGGCATTTCTTCTTTTTGCCTCATCTTCGCAACTTGCCCGATCCGGATACATGCATTCATAGGACAGCGTTGCGTCAATGACGCAATAATCCCCGATATCCTTCGGAAGCGATATCTCTTCAGGATTGGCAATGCAACTGCCTGAAATCTTTGCCGCGCGCCGCCTGCATGCCGCCACATCCACGTAATCGCATTGCGGGGCAACACCATCCAGTTCAAGGCAAAATGGCGCTGCAATGGAATCGTGTAGATTCAGCAGGAAAGACATCATGCTTGCTGTCATGAACCGCAGGATGGACAATTTTCTGAACATATGCCTCAACTATTAATTTATAAGTCGTTCCAAATAACTTTTGTATAGTTTCCTATCAGTCATACCGCTGCTTGACAGCGGTATCTCATGGAGAAAGCCTGAGATTCCGGCTTTCGCCGGAATGACGGATATGTATTGGAATTTGGGCAAGTGAGTATATCGCGGTATGACGGTTATAAAAATATATAATACACTGACAATCCAAGGCCGGATTACGCATTCTAAAATACCGTATCCCTATTTAATAGGGCAGGCAGAGTTTTCAGAAGAATGACGATATCCATCCACAGGCTCCAATTGCGCGCATAGTTGCATTCAAGATGAACGCGTTCGGAGAAAGTAAGCCTGTTTCTTCCGCTCACCTGCCACGGTCCCGTAATGCCGGGGCGCACACTTTCATAGTAAGTGAAATCATCGCCATAAAATTCCCGCTGTTCAGGCATAATGGGACGGGGGCCGACAAGACTCATATCGCCCTTGAGCACATTCAGAAGCTGGGGCAATTCATCTATGCTGGTCTTACGGATAAACCTTCCGATTTTTGTAATGCGTACGTCCTTCTTAAGCTTTTGATATTTTTTCCATTCTGCCGCCGCTTCGGGATTGCTTGCAAGGTAGTGCTCCAGGAGTGTCTCCGCATTCATCCGCATGGAGCGGAATTTATAGCAAGGAAACATTTTGCCATTCCTGCCTACGCGGTGTTGCACGAAAAATGCCGGGCCGCCGTCCCTTTTGATGAGCATTATAATGGGAATAAACACCGGCAGTAACATCAGCAAAGCCAGGCCTGAGCATAGAATGTCAACGCTGCGTTTCAGGAAGCACGGGACCGGCAGGTAAAGCCTGTTCGTATCATGCAGCAGCAATACATCATGCATCAGGAAATGATGTTGGGATAAAGTACCGGTAGGCAACGCCATCCATGGCGGAATGATTGAGCAGGGAACCCGTTCCCGTACCAGGTGCTTAAGCGCATGCTGCTGTTCGAATTCCGTGGCTTCCAGTGCAAGAAAAATATGGCTGGCTTCGCAGGCGATCAGCAGTTTTTTCCAGGCATCAGGGTATGTCAGAGTATGGATATCTTCCGGAGCGATCTGCTCCACGATGGAAAATCCCATGTCAGGTTCCCGCCTTAAGGCATGCAACACTGCTTCTGCAGAAACCCCGTTTCCTATAATAATAGCGGGAACCTGCCATTTGCCGCTGGCCTCAAGCTTCCGGCGTATCAGGTTGCGCGCGGTAAAAACCAGCACGACAAATAATAGCCAGCTGCATCCAAACCATATATGGGAAAACGATTTGTTAGACAGGAATGCCCCGGATATACCGGTGAGCAAGCCTATAAAAGCAATAGCCAGTATGTGTGATACCGTTTCCCAGTAGGGGAGGCGGTGCCGGTAGTGCCCCTTGGTGTCAAGCCACAAAATGGATGCTACTCCTATTCCCAGAAAAACTAGGGATTGTTTTAAAGTATATATGCCCAATAACGCATGAGGGCTAGTTTTCAATATATGCGAATTGATAATACGCGCTATAATGCCGCTATCTATAAATGCTATAAGCAGGGCGGCGATGTCCCCTAACAAGATCCAGCGTGCGGAAACGCGTATAGTACGTAAGAGATGCTGCATGCGTTATAAATAAATTGTCATAGTCCCACTATCGTCACTGGCATCAGTAACGTCCAAGACATGGATATTGTTTAAACGTAGCATAAAGGCTGAAACAGAAACCGGCTACTTATAAATCATGCCGCACGTAGCAAGCTGTAGCCGTCGCTTGTCTGACACAACTCAACGATGCCTGTTTCATCAATAACTGATTTTAATTGAGAAAAATCAATTGGTTTTGTTAAATATCCGATGGCGCCCAATGCCCTGGCTTTCTTCATGTCTTTATCGTAGCTGGATCCTGTGCACATCACTACGGGGACTTTGCGTAGCGCTTCGTTGGCCAGCATCCGCTCCAGCAGCTCGAAGCCGTCCATTTCCGGCATATTGATGTCCAACAACATCAGATCCACCGGCAGGTTTTCCTCTATTCTGCCCTGTAGCAGCGTAAGTGCCTCTTCTCCATTGCGGGCGACAAGAAGATTGCACCGTAATCCTGGTCGTTCAATAACCCGGAACTGGGTAATTTCAATATCCGCCTTGTTATCATCCACCAGCAGCATATTGGCCAGCGGTTTTACATCGCTTTGGGAAGATTTGGGTACAGCGACCGTTTTCGGCAATGGAGGGCTGTTTTCCATGATCGCGGATAATGCCTTCGGCAGGGTGAATAGAAAACTCGTGCCCGCCCCTAACTGGGATTCACACCATATCTTGCCATCGTGGGACTCAACAATTTTCTTGCATATGGCAAGCCCTAATCCCGCTCCTTGTTTTTCATGAAGTGTCAGGCGTTTGAAAGGCTCAAAGATCTTCTGAAAATGCACGCTGTCGATGCCCGGGCCATTATCGCTGACGCTGAATAGCCAATGCTCCGGCTGTTCTTCGGCGTGTATATGTATGGTGACTTCTTTCTTGCTATGATGTATGGCATTGCTGATCAGATTTTGCAGCAATTGTATCAATTGCACGCGATTCACGTACACTTCCGGTAATGTGTCACAACGGATGACAGCGCCGCGCTCACGGATCAGCGTATCAAGATTTTCCTGCACTTCATGCAGTATTGCGGTGGTATTACAGTTTTCTCTGGCCATCTTTCGCGGATCATCCAGTCTTGTATAGAGAAACACGGTATCAATAAGCATGTGCATGCGATTCGCCGCATTCTGGATATGCTGAAAATACCGCCCGGTTTTTTCCGTGAAAGCGTTGGATTCGGCAATCAGTTCCGTAAATGACTGGATAGTGCGCACCGGCTCCTTTAAATCATGCGCAAGCGCATGGGTGAATACCTCCAGCGAGGTGCGCTGCTCATGAATGCGTTTCTGCAAGGTACAATGTTCTATTGCCATCTGGATCACATGATCCAGCATTTCCTGGGTAATATGAGATTTGGATATATAGTTCTGCGCGCCTTTCTGCATGGCTTCGACCGCCACGTTCTCGTTGCCCTGCCCAGTCATCATAATCAGCGGCAGAAAAGGATAATTAAGGTGTATCTCTTCCAGAATCCGGATGCCGTTATGTCCAGGCAGCGAATAATCCAGCAGTACGCAGGCGGGCTGTTCATCCTTAATATACGCCAGCCCTTCTTCGCCATCGCTTGCCTCCAGGATAACATAGTTCCTGTCGGACATTTTTTTTAATGTCCGGCGGCAAAGAAGGCGATCGTCCTCATTGTCATCAATGACAAGTATTTTTACAGTGTTATCCACGAGGGCTCTCCTTCGGCAATAAGGCAATTTCAAACCAATATTCCTTCAGGCGTTTAATTGCTTCAATCAGGCCATCAAAATCCACCGGCTTCTGCACATAGGTGTTGGCGCCAATCTGGTAGCAGGCTTCGATATCACGCTCGTCGGAAGAGGTGGTAAGAATGATGACCGGTATGTTCTTCAGATCCGGATCCTGCTTTATGAGCTGAAGCGTTTTGCGACCGTCCAGGCCCGGCATATTTAAATCCAGCAGGATCAGCCCCGGCCTGTTATGATCCTGGTGTTTATAACCGCCGTCCTGCTTGAGACAATTAAGTGCTTCCTCTCCTGATCTGCACCAGATGACAGGATTATGTAAGTTGATTTTTTTAAAGGCGCGGATAGTGGCTTCATAATCATCTTCGCTATCCTCGATCATCATTATCAGTTGGGCTTTGAGTGAAGAATTGCTCATTATATTCCTCTCTTGATTTAAAGAAACACTCTCTGATCCTGGCCTTCAATTACACTATGGCTCTTCGTTCCGTTGTTTAATAATATCCTGTTCTTTATATGGAAAATAAATTATAACACATTGCTGCCCTCATAGACAGAGGGAAATACTTACGCACTTGGTTTTATATCATCATCCCCATATTTCAATGTAAAATAAAACGTTGTTCCCCGACCCACTTCGGATTCCAGCCAGATTTTTCCGCCATGGCGTTCGATAATCTTTTTTACGAACGTCAGGCCGACTCCCGTTCCTTCTTCACGTTGATCTTTTACGCTTTGCAGCCGCTTAAATATTCGGAATATTTCCTGATAAAATCCGGGAGCTATTCCTTTCCCGTTATCCTTGACATAAAATACGTCTGCGAGCGCAGGCGTTGTGGTGTCATTTGGCGGCGTATAGGTGCGTAGAAAGCCGATCTCCACAATCTTCTCCGGATTATCGTTGTATTTTATCGCATTAGTGATGAGATTACGGAATGCCTCAGTAATGCGCGGCTTGTCACATATAATGGTGGGCAATGTCTCGGGAATGGTAATGCGGCCATGGCGTTCTTCCAGGAATACATCCAGCGTGCTTTCGATGTCATGGATTACGTCATTGATGTCTGTGGGACCGATGGCAAGCTCCTGTCGTCCCAGGCGTGAGAAATAGAGAAGATCATTGACCAGTCTTTCCATGCGCTGGCTGAGATAAGACAGACGCTCAAGTCGGGACACGCTGTCAGCATCCAGCGCCTCCCTGTTGTCTTCCAGCAGGAAGCGCGAATGATTGTGAATGCCACGCAAGGGCTCTTTCAGGTCATGCGATGCGATATAGGCAAAATCGTCCAGCTCTTTATTGCTGCGTTCCAGCGCCTGCGTATAACGCACGAGTTCATGCCGGGCTTTTTTTTCTGCGGTTATATTTCGGATAACTTTCGACGTGCCGATGATATTGCCGGACGAATCGTAAATAGGAGAGGCAATGATTGAAACATCAATATAATTCCCATCCTTGTGCCTGCGCAATGTTTCAAATTGGTTCACACCCTTGCCATGGGAGATTTGCGTAATGATATACTGCTCTTCTTCCACGCGCTCCGGAGGGATTATCAGGTTGATATGCTGGCCAATGGCCTCGGACGGGCTATATCCGAGCACGCGTTCGGCGCCTGGGTTCCACGACATAATGATGCCGTCGAGTGATTTGCTGACGATGGCATTTTCCGAAGATTCAACAATGGCCGCAAGAAGCGAATGGGATTTTTCCGCCTGATGTATCTTTTCCGTATTCTGCTGAAACGCATGCAGCACCTGTGCAAGCTGTCCGATTTCGTCATGACGCTCAAAAGTAAGCGGTGCGACGGATACCGCTTTGCCCTGGATGGCCTGCATTAATACCTCAATCATGGCATGGATTGGATTAATGACGCGGTACGTAATTACACGAAAGCTATACAGGCACACACCCAGCGCGAGCATCAAAAATAGGGAGTTAAGCCATATTTTCCGCTGCGCTTTTAGTTCGAGAGCATCCACATAACGCTGCGTCTCTTTTAAAGAGGCGTCTTTAAGGGCATCCAGCGAATCGGTGGTTTGTGATGCCATATCGAGCCAGAACGCAGCACTGACGGGATAGGAAGCGCCATGCTTCTTGCCGGGAATGTAGAAAATATCACGCGCCATGTCATATACGGTGAAATAATGGCTTTTGGCATCCTTGAAATAGGGCATGATATAGGGGTAAAGCCCTCCCTGATCGGCGAGCGTATCATTTAAGTACCAGCTTACCTCTACTGCTCCGTGCCACTGCAGCAGCTGCGCCTGTTCCTGCGGCGTCGGATCCGCGTTTTCCGCTAATAGCCGCCCGATGAGAGAGCGCTCGCGTCCGGTATATTCCATGATGACTCCTAGAATATGCTTGAACCGCATATGCCGGATTACAAAAGGATCAATAGCGGTGAAGTGCTTGATGAGCGCCATCCACAGACCCTGCGTCTGGATAATCATCGTTGTGGATTGTGTGAACCAATGCTGTGCAAGATCGCGTTTCTGCGGATTCCGTATGGCAGGCTCCGCCGCGTGGCGTAATTCCTGTAATCCCGAATATTGCATTTCAATTTGCTGTACCATGCTATTGATTTCAGGAAAGTTATATTTCTTCAGCGAATCGAGCACCGTTCTTAAGGCCAGATCCGTCTGTGTCTGACTGTCTTGCAGTTTTTCCAGTAAGGTATTGCTAACTTGCTCATGCGGCGTGCTGAGTATGGAATAAGTAATGTCGCGTTCGGCGGACAGCGTTTCTTCCATATCGAACAGCTCATCGCCCAATACCGTTACTGCCTTGAGAGTATGGATTTGCGACAGGCGTTGCCCTTGTACATAGGCTTCCTGTGCCACGAGTAATATAATCAGTAATGTCAGTGTCGCGATCGTCAGTAGCAGGATATTGCGGATGGAGAGTTTCTGTAATCCCATTATTTGACTCCTTCCACAGAGGGGTGAATAACGGTCACCAGCTTTAACAGTCGCTCCTGCACGTGCAGATGTGCGGCGATCGTGGCATCCATATTCAGATCCGCGCTTATATGCGCTTCTTTCTTACCGAACTCTATCATACCCCCGGAGGCGGCAAACCCTTCAAAATCACTGACGGTCAATATGCTCTTGTCCGCCAGAAATTTTTGCAGCTCCGGCCATTGCTTTTTCTCTGCGGCATTCACAAATACAAGATTGCATGTGCCGGTTTCAGCGATGGCATAGGTAAAACGGAGCATTATTTCCACCCGGTTTACACTGCGCCCTGCCATAGGTTGCAGATATCCCTCAAACGGATCTTCACCAAATACACACACCGTCATGGAGGAAGGGGGAGCCGGCCATTCGGTATATTTGAGGAAGTTATACAGTAATCCTGCCTTGATTTCCTGTGCGTGCAGCTGGAGGGGATCGGTGGCGTAAGTAGATGTGCACAGCCCCAGCATCAAAGGCACCGCCATCGCAAGCCGCCTGAGGCGGAAGGGGTATCGCTCTGGCCTTAATACTGCCATGTAAGATTACCAAAGATGCTCTGGTTGATAAGGGCGGCATTTGCGTCGGTGGCTGAAGAGAATTCACGGTGCGGCGGGGCCAGCAGATTCTGTCCTACCAGGCTGAACTGAAGCCCGTTCATGATTTTCCAGGCGAGCCGCATATCCAGGCGCCAGTAGTCATCCACCGCATAGGCGGGCAGGGAGCTGACATAATACAGCGTCGTATCGAAGGAGATATTCTTTCTGATGTCCCATTGCCCACGGATATTGAACTGGTAGGTTGGCGATTCCTGCTGGGCAAGCTCGGAGCCGATAGCTTGGTCGGGAGTGGGGCCGTGCAGATGCATTTCCAGGATGCTATAGGAGGTAGAGAATTTCAGGGTATCCAGCGCCCGCCAGTCCAGGACTGTCTCTATACCATGTGTCTCCCCGTAGGTATTGTTGGTGAAGGTCACAGGAAAAAGAAAATGCGCTGGCGGGGTGAAGACGATGGAAGGCGTAAGGAAATTCAGCGTCGCCAGATAGGTGTAATGGTTATAGAAGGCCGTTACATCCAGCAGGGTTTTAGGCGTCAGTTGGTTACGGTAGCCGAGTTCGTAGGCGATCATGTCCTCGCTGGCATAATAGTTGTTGGGCTGCAGCAAGAGTTCGGCAGGCGTGCCGCCCAGGGATAGGACTCCTTCGTTAATCGTCAATTCGCGCTCCAGGATGCTGGGGGTACGCACCGCCCGTGAAACCGAACCCCATGCCATCTGCCGATCATTTATCTGCCATTGCAGGCGTGCATCGGGCTCTATTTCAAACCCGGTAAAGTCATTATGCTCCAGCTTGGAGCCGAGCGTCAGGAACCAGTCTTGGGGTACAAGCGTGATTTTATCCTGAGCGAACGCATTCATGATATTGGTGGCCTGATAGCCGTTCTGAAAGGTGATTATCTGTGACTGGGTCAGCTGATCTGCGTTATAACGGTAGCCTCCGCCTAGGATGATTTTGTGCCTGCCCAATGCCGGTAACGCATACTGGGCGTCCATATCCAATGTGGTCTCCCGATCCCCCAGAGTCAGCTGATCGCGGGAAGTATAATCCACATAACTCTGCACAGTGAGGTAGGAATCGTCAGAAAAAGCGCGGTTCCACCGTCCCAGTATATTAGCACCGCGGGCATCGATATTTTCATTCTGCAATTGCGAAAATGGAGACACAAATGTGGGAACGGAGCGGAAATCACTGGTATCGCTGCGATACATATCGCCCTGTACGGTAAAATCGTCCCGCGCGGTTTTGTCGTTTTTCCAGTCGGCGCGTAATCCGGTGCGTCCCTGTGCCAGCCCATCATGGGCGTCTGTGCCTGCGGGCGTGGTTTCATCGTTGCGATCCAGATATTTACCGTAGACACGGTAATAGCCGGCATCGCCCAGCCTACCGCCGTAACGTTCCTCCACAATGCCTTTTTCCTGATTGCCTGCAGTCAGGCTTACCAGATTACCCTGCGTATCCTGCGCTTTTTTGGTAATGATGTTGATGACACCATTGACAGCATTGGCTCCCCATAACGCTGCTCCTGGACCGCGAATCACTTCTATGCGCTCAACATCTTCCAGCATCGTGTTCTGTATATCCCAATACACCCCGGCAAAGAGCGGATCATAGACTTCCCGGCCATCCATAAGCACCAGCAGCTTGTCGGCGAGTGCACCGTTAAAGCCACGCACGCTTATGGCCCAACTGTTGGCATTGACCTGCGCGACTTGTACGCCTGGTACGATGCGCAACGCCTCCGGGATGGAAGTGGCACCCGACCGCAGGATATCTTCATTTGTAAGCACATACACGGCGGCGGGCGCATCCATCAGCTTTTCCGATGTCTTGGAAACCGACATCACCGTGGCATCGAAAAGCTGTTCTGGGGAAAGCTCAAAATTATCAACGTTCTCATTAGCCTGTGCCTCGGAAATCACGAAGGGAATAAGGACGGCTGCAAGAAAAAATGTCCAGCGTGCATAAAATGGGGAAGGCATAAAAGTTTTGCTATGACGGATAGAGTAGATCAGCGTGCCGAGGATAATTATGCTATTCATAGAATCCCTGTTTCTTGGCTGTAGCCTGTAGTGGCTATAATACATAATAATACAGGCGTGGTGTAATATTATGGGAGCATTATAACCACAGCACAAAACTATACGCACTAGGAATCCTTTTAGAATATATTTACAATCAAATGTTTCCCATTTTCTTATATCCAGGAAATTGCGAAGCAGCAGATCCGCATAAAGATGTGAAGTATGAAGCAGTCGTATCTGAGGGTAAGATAAAAATGGAATCAGGATGTTTTTCGCCTCTGGCAAAAGAATATTACATTCCTTCTGTCAAAGTGGATTAAACATAAGGCTTTTTATATCCAGGCCATGACTTGTTGATATAGACCCTCCTTTGTCCCCATGCTGCCGGCTTCATCCTTCATAAGAAACGCTTCAAAAGGCTCCTGTGTCATTTCAGTTTTGGAGTGGCCGTTTATAGCGGTTACTGAAAGTGGGGCAGGGAATCGCTTTGGGGAGGGCAGGATAGAATCCCTTGCCAGTAGATGGCCAATTCCCTTGTTATCATTTAATAAGGAATGCGTGATATTGGTCTTTTTGCTCAGATTCTGCAGTATTGCATGTTTTACAAATATCCAGCCGGCGACGACTTTTTCTCCGGACTCCAACTCGGTCACCGGCCCTATATGATTTACTGGCCATCCCGAATTTACAAAAACAGCGCGCCATATCAGCGGAGGCATCACCCCGATCATTCCCCGTATACCTACGGCTAAGGCATATTCGATTTTCGCCTGAAGAATTTCCAATTTTATTCTCTGGCGCATGGGTGCAGCCAACTCACTGTCGATACAGAAACGCGAGGATTCCCAAATATCGGGATGATTAGGCAGGACAATGGATGTGACCATGTCCGGCCACAGATTCTTGATCATATATTCCCTGTCCGTAGGGGCCATACGGGAGCAACCGCGTACCACTCCACCCTGATCGCGCCAGATTACATATATTGTGGCAGGAGTATCATACGTGTCATATTCCATGCATTTAAAGGTAGGGATATCGTAGTTCTGGCGTGTCTTGAATTCTTTATAGCGGAGCCTGAGCATCTGGGGCACGACATCTCCATACTCATGAGAGTTTTCTATAGAGATTACGCATGGTCCCATACACTCGCCTCCTATTGAATTTAGAAGAGAGCTATGGCAATGGCATAAAAAAGTAATGTCACCCAATCGGGTGACACTATGCTATTGTGGTATATTTATGAGGTACATTAGGGTGTATTAACCCAAGCATTACCGCCTTTATGACGGCAAGCTGGATGGAATTGACTCCCAGTTTCAGATATATCCGGTTAATATAGGTTTTGACGGTATCGTCACTGATATTCAGGATTTCGCCGATGCTTGTTTTGCTTTTTCCTTCCGCTGCCCAGGTCAGGACCTCCTTTTCCCGCCTGGAAAGGTGGATGACTTCCGTGTGCAGTTTTCTCTCTTTTTCCTGATAGAAAATGTGAAACTGGGAACATAAGGCGTAGACTAAGCCAAGAGTGTTTTTATCTGCCATGGTGCCTCCGGCACTGCTTGCCACTCCCATACCCACAATCTGGCCGCAAGTGCCATGCAGGGATAGCCCGATGCCGTCCAGCAATTTGGCTTCACGCGCTTCTTCCATTAATATATGCTCATCACGCTCGATGCCATTTTTAAGCTTAGGCACCTGCTCCCATAAAAACGGCCCGGATTTTTGCTTGATAATCTTGATGACCGGATCTACATCAAGATAGCCTTTGGAGAAATAATATTTCATCCAGTCTTCCGGATAATTTCTTAAGATGCCGTGGCCGCGTTTCTGGTGGAGGTGAGGGTGGTCGGTAATAAGCGAATACACCACCCTGTCAAATCCCAGTGATGCCAGGATTCTTTGCATAATATTGAAGGCTTCTTCAACATTATCCGCATTATTAATTGCGGCTATGTACTGGACAAAATCTACCATAAATGGAGTTGTCCTTATGCCAATTTTACTGCTGAGTAAATTAATTCACTTCATAAGCAATAGGATATATGCACTCATTCTACAGATATGCATATTAAAATAAATTGGCAAGTAAAGAGTTTTTTAGATAATGTCTCAGTTATAAATTTCGGCTTGCCCAGTTCTTGTGCTGCGTCATTCCCGCCTGCGCAGGAATGATGAGAAGAAAATCAACCAAGGCACTCCCGTTTTTCAACTCTTAAAACGCCGGCAGTATATGGGTAACGTCAGTGGGGCAATAGGTTTGCAGGCAGTGTATCTGGGTCTGCCATTCCAGGGTTATCGTTGGCGGCTTCCAGAAGCTGCCGGGTAATGAAGGGGTTGTGCTCAAGCCACCTTATCAGCTCATGGCCATGACACTCATCATCCGCTTCCAGAATGGGTTCCCAGGATCCGGAATCACAAAGCTTTACAAAGACAAAGAAGCTTACAGCATAATATTGGCATGAATATATCATAAGAAGTGCGATGAGGGGTGAAAAGAGGCGGTATATTAGAATCTTACTTGTTCAGATTCTGAGATTTTATGCATACATATTCAAAGTCATAATAAAGCCCACCAGCGTCCCAAAACGAACCGCCACCTCATATACTCACGGATTATAAATGTCAATTGGAGGGAATTACGGATATCTTCATACTCCGTGCTTGTACTCATCTAATTCAAAAGTGAGTTGCGTCACTAAACACTGGCATCATCGCCGTTTTTGGGCAGGCGTTTTTCCAGGGGGGGCAGCCATTCCATGAGTATGTTATGTAGCGCGCCTTTGCGCAAAGGCTTGGTAAGATAATCATTCATGCCGGATGCCAAGCAGCGTTCCTTATCTCCCTTCATGGCATTTGCAGTGAGCGCTATGATGGGAATATCCGCTATTTCACCGTGTTCTTTCATGCGGCGCAATATGGAACTGGCCTCAAAACCGTCCATCTCGGGCATCTGGCAGTCCATAAGGATAAGATCAAAAGTGCGTTTCTTGACAATCTCGACGGCCTCTTCCCCATTATGCACTGCGGTCGGATGACAGGAGAGATTCTCAAGCAGCTTGATGCCAAGCTCACGGTTTGGCTTATTATCCTCCACCAGCAGTATTTCCGCATTTTTCAGAAACACATTATCTTCCGTCGGCACCGGGGTATGTTTCTTGCCGGAAATAGCGGCAGGTATTGGTACACTTGTATTCTTTCCGGAACGTTTTGCTAAAAATACGGCTTCCAGCATGCTGATAAGCTGTGATTTCCGGATTGGTTTGAGCAGGCAGGCGTCGCATATTCCATTGATAAACAGATGGGTACATCCTTTTTCCGCCAGTGAGGTAATAATAATATGCATATCCGGGCACCGCTCTTTTGCGCGTTTTATAAACGCCTCATTGCTGGCTTCCGATGCGGTGCCGTCGATGATCAACAGATCGAACGGCGTCTTGGCTTCCCTTGCCTCCTCAAGCATTTTCAACGCTGCAGGAAAATTATCGGTGCCAGAAGAGATAAGGCCGGCATTGCTCAATTGTTCCGCCAACAGGGTATGGCTGGGCTCTGCATCATCCACAAGCAAGGCTTTCTTGTCTTTTAATATCGGACTGTAAGAGGGAGGCTCTTTTTCCTGGGCTTCCTTGTCCAGTTTCAGGACCATGGAAAAGCTGAAGCTGGAACCTTTGCCGTAGATGCTTTCGGCAATTACCTCTCCCTGCATCATTTCTGCAAGCTGCCTGCAGATGGAAAGCCCGAGTCCCGTACCGCCGAATTTGCGGGTAGTGGAGGTATCGGCCTGGGTAAATTTCTCAAAAATAATATTCAGTTTATCTTTGGGAATGCCAATACCCGTATCCTGTACGGAGATTTTAATTTTCACGGCGTTTGCAGGCACAATATCGGCCATTTTTTCGGCTGTAATTAATATATGGCCTTCTTCCGTAAATTTGATGGCGTTATTGATCAGGTTCGCCAGTATCTGCTTTACCCGCATGACGTCGCCTATGAGATGACGCGGCGTTCCGGACACAAAGCGTACTAACAGATCCAGTCGCCGATCCTTGGCCCTGGCCTTGGGGGCAAACAGCTCCAGCATATCCTCTATGGCGGTCTGGAGATCAAACGCTATCGGGTCCAGTTCCAGCTTGCCAGCTTCAATTTTAGAAAAGTCCAGCATGTCATTGATGAGCTCGAGCAAGATTTCTCCCGAGCTTAAAATGGTGCTGATATGGCTTTTCTGCTGTACCGTGAGTTCTGTTTCCATCACCAGATCCGCCAATCCAATCATGCTGCTCAAAGGCGTGCGCATTTCATGGCTGATGTTAGCCAGAAAATCACTCTTTGCCTTGTTTGCAGCCTCTGCGGCCTCTTTGGCGCTCTGGAGGTCTATGCTGCGGGCCTTGAGCTGGTTGCTGGTGTAAAGAAGGTCCAGCGTGCGCTCACGTATCGTATGTTCGGTGCGCACATTCTGCCCGATAAGATGAAATAGAAACGCTCCGGTCATACCGGAGAGCAGCACGCAGGTTGCCATCACGATCCAGGGCGCAAACGTGTTGGCCCGTGATATATATTTGCTGGTGGGAATAAAAATGACCTTCCATTGCTGTGAAAACAGATGAATGGTTTCATGATAGGAAAACGCCGCTGTGTTGCTGATGATTTCAGAATGCGGCAGGTCATGGTACAGAAATGCCTTATGCATGAAGGCATCCGGTTTGCCGTAGAACATTTTTTCCGTCCCGTCTTCAAGCACGTCAAAAATATACTCACTGGTATTATCGAAACTTTCCTCATCACGTATGGCCTCAAACCGTGCCCCGGGATCTAAGAGTGCTACAATAGCTTCCGTTGCCTGTCCCGCGCGCAGCAGAGGAAAAATAACCGCTATTTTATTATCTTCTTCGGTATCGCCTGCGAAGGTAATCGGGGCGGTGGCTGCAGGCTTCCTGGTGGTAATGCTATTGATAATGGCAGTAGTCAGCGATGATTGCAGGAGCAAGTCGTCGGGATTTCTTCCGCGTGTTACTGCGGATATCACCTGGGCATGTCTCGCGGTGATATTATCGACTTTGACCAGATAGATTCCATTAAATACATCGCGTTCTATGGTGTGGTGTACGAGGATATGAAACATTTTTTCTTCGGAATCTTCATCCACCGCGCTTAAGAAATGTGATAATTTCTCGACTTCGCTTACGTTGAGCGAGAGCCAGTCCTTAAACATGTTAATCTGGAGCTTGCTGTCGCTGTTGAATTCTATTTCCAGCTGCTTTGTGTTAATGTGCAGCATGAGCACAAACATGAAAATAGCCACTGCGACTCCCACGCAGATAACAATCGTGGGCAATTTATATTTGTTTAACTCATCATCAGACTGAGTCGGTGACGTATTGGAAGGTGAGGGGGCGGATAAATGTGCAAGCTTTGGTGACATGGAACATACTTATTTGTTGTGCCCATTATGTTCTTTCGTATTTTCTTCCAGTATTTCCATATGATCAAATGCCCGTAATACTTTAGGAACGACAGGAAGAATCAGTATTGCCGATGCGATGGAGACAATGGCAGTCATCGCCTTGACGATGGCTTCAATCCAGTAGACCCCTACCCAGATGGTCCATATTTCCAGCACATGCGTTGTGCCGCACATGAAAATAAATATGGAGAATAAGGCAAGCACCCATTTATAGGGAATGTTTCTGCGTTTGCGCATAATGTAGAGAAGCGTCATGGGAATGGAGTAATAGGCGATGACAATAGTGACATCTGAAACCACTTGCAGCCACAAGAGCCCTGGGCGCCAGAGGATGCAATCCCCATGGGGCATAAATGTTTCCGATGATATCAGTTCCCAGATGGATGCCATGTCACTACTACTTTATAACAGGATACAGGCTCTTAGAATCCGTTTGGTAATTCTACTCTGTCTTGCTGCAAACGTGGTCTTCTGCACTTCCGCTGCTCACGTACTTAAACGTACGCTCCGTTGCGGTTCTCAAACACTACGTTTTCGCTACGGCACAGCGAATTACCAAACGGCTTCTTAACGTTCACAGAGCACCGATAGGGTAATTATAATAGTAATTGATTAATAAATATTAAATTCTCTTTTTTATTTGTTTTCTGGGGTAACAAAAGAAAATTCCAGCAAATTTTATATAAATGCCGTCAGATAATTAATTAGACCTTTGACGGTGTTAGTGGTAAAATAATAGATGGACTATACTCTCCAATACGGCTTCTAACTGCTGTTTTAAGCATTTCCTGTATAAAACTTATATAAATAAGTAAAAGATAAAATTTCATTAATCTAATTCTGAATCTGGAGTTATTAATAATGAATTTAAAAGCCGCCGTTCAAAACCCTGAACCTTCTCAACCCGAGTGGAATCCTTATGAATCCCTTGCTGCGCAATTGGAGCGTGCCAAGGAAGAATTAGAACTTGTCAGCTATGTCACGTCGCACGATTTAAACGCGCCGCTTCGTGCCATATTGGACGCGTGTGAAGAGCTAGGCAGCAATGCTGCGATTGCCGCGGATAGGGAAGCCAGCGCAGGATTGCACAAAATTACGAACAACGCGGGACACATGAAAATCCTGATGCAGGGATTGCTGGATTACCTGCGCCTGGAAACTTTCGGCCCGGCACATTCGTTGCTGGATATGAATGAAATAGTCGCTGCCGCCCAGACGATTCTGGAAGAAAAGATCCGGGCAACCGGCGCCAGAATCACGTGTGATTCCCTTCCGCAATTTTATGGTCACCGGGGGAGAATGACGCGTCTTTTTGTCAGCCTCATCGAGAACGCTCTGAAATTCCATAGCGCGGAACAGGCGGAAATACATATATCGGCACAGCTTAGCGGGACGAACCTGGAGTTCCTCGTCAAAGATAACGGGATCGGGATAGACGAAGAATATCATACGATTATTTTTAATTTATTTCAACGCCTGCATACGGAGGCGGAATATCCCGGATATGGCATAGGGCTTGCGTTGAGCCGTAAGATTGTAGAGTCGCATTCTGGAAGGATCTGGGTGGAGTCCGCCTTGGAAAAAGGCAGCTCTTTCCGGTTTATATTACCCATGCGAAAACCTAAGAACTGAGGAAATATGCAACCGAATATAAAAAGAAAAGAACGCACGGAACAGTCCGATATTAATGTATTGCTTATTGAGGATTCGCTGGAAGATGGCGTGGCAATCACCAAGGTATTGTTTGAAAGCGAGATGTATTACTATTTTAAAGTCATCAGGAAATATACCCTTGCGGGAGGGCTTGATTTGCTGAAAACAGAGCGGTTCGATGTCGTGCTGCTGGATTTGGGATTGCCGGATGCGAGGGGGCTTAAAGCCGTAAAAGAAATCAATAAATCATATCCGGAGTTGCCAATCGTCATTATCAGCGGATATTCAGATATTGATATGATACAGGATGCATTGCAAAGCGGCGCCCAGGAATTTCTTGTAAAAGGCGAATCCAGCACGGCAGTCATCCGGCAAAGCATTTACCAGGCCATTGCCCGCAAGAAAATCAAACCGTCTTAGGTTCCTATAGCCAAAATTCCGATAACGTGCTGCAAACAACGGATTACTGCGCTTCCGGCTTTCATGTACTATTTGTAAGCTGGAACTTCCGGTTCTCTTAATCCGTTGTTTTGGCTTCGCTGACCTTCGATTCGCTATGCTCTCGCCATTTTGGCTGTAGAATTTGGGCGTTGTTAACTAATTATTTACGCAATTGTGAAATAATTGAGTATGGAGTCTCATCACAAGAGGGAACGCTATGAGTGAATATGGCAAAAGCATCAGGATGGCCTATCGCCCGGAACTGGTCATACTTATAGTAGAAGATCACATGCTGTTTACCAAGGATGTGAAGCACGCTTTGCCGGAGCATACGGTGTTTTTTGCGCGTAGCGTAGAAGAGGCCAAGGCGCTCTATGGCAAACACCTGCCGGATATCACGTTTCTGGATATCGATCTCCCGGACGGCGATGGTTTTGAATTTCTGGATTTTATCCGGAAAGAGGAACCGGATGCTTTTGTGGTGATGCTGACGGGAAGCAAGATACAGTCCGACTTTGCGATTTCTCAGCAAAAAGGAGCGCGTGGCTATGTTATAAAGCCGTTTACGAAATCAAAAATTGAAAAATATATATCCGAATATCTGGAATTCAGGAAAAAACAAATCGAACTGTCTTTGAAGCAGACAGAAGCACACCGTAATGAGCAGTTCGTTGTGTTGTCGCATGACAATATAGTAAAGTAAGTACTACCTAACGGAAAATCGAAATCTACTAACTTATTGAAAAGTTTGGTGCCCAGAGCCGGAATCGAACCAGCGACACAGGGATTTTCAGCGCCAAATTGTTAATCTGGATTTATTATTAAACAACTACTTGCAACGCTTGTCACTTCTGCAACCGTAGCCAGATTATAGCTAATCCTACCATTATGCAGCCCTCCTGTGACACAGTTACGTCACATGATGATGCGCGTAAATATTATAACAATTTTTAACCAATTATTCGGAATAGTTGCAATGAGCATCATTTTATTTGTCATTCCTATTAACGTGCCGCGAGCGCGCTGCACCGGAAGGATGAGGACAGCGCTAGCGAGCGGCCAGCATTCAGGAGTTTGTTATGGTTCTGAAACCTCAGCCGGAGAGGGCTTGTCCTCTTAATACAATATCACAGTACAAACATTCATTCCCGGTTCATCGGCGTATCCTTCGTATGCAGCGCATTGTTTGCAACGCTGCTGCCCAGATTCAATTGGAAGTCGTACAGGCTGCCAAGGGCTTTCGTATGATGCCTTGGCTTATCACTCTTACCTACAAGGATGTGGATGGCTATCAACCCGGCCATATCCAGCCCATGCTGGATTACCTGTATAAGTGGTTAAAGAGACAGCGTGTTAAACACTGGTGTTCATTATGGGTGGCGGAATTGCAGCAGCGTGGCGCGGTTCATTACCATATAGCAATCTGGCTTCCTTATGGCGTTACACCCCCTAAACCGGATAAACAAGGCTGGTGGAAGCATGGCTCCACAAATGTAAGAGACCAGAGTCGCCGTAAGCATAGGAATATCATCTCTTATTTAGCCAAGTATATCAGCAAGGGTACAGGCGCACGTGCGTTTCCCAAAAATTGCCGCACCTATGGTTTTCGTAATTTATCTCCTCAGGCTAATTTTTATCGCCGTAAATATACAAAACTCCCTGCTTGGCTTATTCGTATCCTGCCGGATGATGCCACTGCTGATAGATGCAGAGAGTGGCCGGATTATTGGTATTCCGAAGATACAGGGAAATCGTACCGGAGTCCCTATGAACTGGACTGGAAATACTCCAAGCTAACCGAATATGCGCCTTCTCCTTATGACACTCTGCCATTTGATATAGATTTTATCGAAGATATGGAGGTATTTGACGGTAAATGGATTTGGCACACCGTAAACGGGATAAATGCGGATAGGCGGGAGAATCAGGTCTATTATATTGATTAATATATTGCTTTGCAAGCCATGTAATAAAAATTTAATATTTCCTCGCTATGAAGAAAGACTGTCAGAAGGTAAAATAATAGTGATTACTACCGGCTTGTTAAAATCCAAAAGCAATTATGTTTTGGATGTAATGCGTAGGTTGTAGCAGATACTCCTGTTGGCGCATGAGAATATTTGCTGAAGCATATATCATTTCCGTGATTTGGAGATGTTTTTTCTAAGGAGGAAAGAAATATGTCAAAAACAAAAGCGGCGTACCCAATTTTCGCCGCAATTTGCCTTAGTCTGATGCTGCTGATTGCCGCGTGTGCCGTCGGTAGTGCGGTAAAGCCTGCCACTTCTACTACACCCACGGCTACACCCACGGCGTTGTGGACTGCATGCCCGTTGACTTCGTATGGCTCTTCCCCAGTATACGAGCCGATGAAAGTGCTGGGCACCCCTATTCAGGGAATGGCATTCTTTGGGAAAACTGGTAAGGATAACAGCGATTGGTTTGGACTATCCTCTGTTTTTGCAGAGCAGGTAGCTAATAACCGTGTTAGCCTTATTGTACCTTTGAAAGTACACTTCTTCGCCTATAAAGTGGGTGATTGCTTGTCGCAGGGAGCATTGTTGTTTGAGCCGGTACGGTATCCTTCTTCCCAAAAGGAACTTAATTTCCTGACAGGAGAAACGGCGCACAATTTGGGAGGAGTAAATGTTTCCGGTATGGGGACAACGGTAGATATAAAAAACTACCGTGAAGTAACCACGCGTACTATCCCTGCGGAAGTCACTATCCTGCTCTCATAGGGGATAAGCCGGGCAGTAATTGAAGAGGGTGCGCCAGCCCTCTTTTTTTATGTCATAAAATTTCACCATAGGAAGATAAAAGCTAGCAGATTGTTTCGGTCCGCTAATATTTTTCCAACATATTTTTGACCAAATTTGGTTTCTAATATATACTGACAATTGAGGGGCTCAAATCCCCGTTTGTGCGAATTTGTAGGCTCGTGTCAACAAGTCTTGCTTCCGGCATGTCGTGTCGGGAGTAGACCAAATATAATACCCGAAAGGGGAATAAGTCTGCGTCCAAACGGCGTTTGAGCTCCCGATTCCAGTCGGTTTATCCGGCTGGAATTACTCCAACTCAAGGAGTCGGGAGCATATATGACAGACGAACCGAATTGTATTATCAGGCATCATCAGTCAGCAATCAAGCAATTCATTATTATAGCTTTAATTACAACATACTTATTCGTAGCCTTATCCGCACAGGCAAACGAGGCTTCTGAGGAATACTCTATCCGAGCCGCTTTTATCTATAATTTTCTGAAATTCGTCACATGGCCGGGGAAGGACTCTCCCAGCAAAACCGGTACAGCAACCATATGTGTTCGTGGCGATGTAAGATTTGCAGCCTATCTCCGCACATTACAGGAGAATAAGGCTCAAGGCATTGCCCTTCGCGTCAATTATCCTGTTACTGCCAGCACTGTTTCCTTGTGCCAAATCCTTATTATAGGTGAATTAGATGAAAAATGTCTTGCTCCTATTCTTGCAGATGCAAAACACTATCCGGTTTTGACTATAAGCGAAATCAGAAACTTTGCCGATAATGGCGGGATGATAGAAATGGTGCAGGCTGAAAATACGATTGGCCTGTTTTCCAAGGATAAAATCAATCTGCGGATTAATATCAGCAACGCGCAGCATAGCGGCCTTATTATTGATGCAAGGTTGCTACAAATCGCCGCTGAGGTGATTAAATGACTTGTTATGAAGTTGGATATATAGTTTCATAAGTTTACGCATGAAAGCCTGCCTCCCGGCGAGGGCAGGGGATAAAAGAGTCAAGCTAAAAACAGGAAGCTTCATGCATTGCGAATGAAAGCCTCTTTTCCGTTAAGAGGAAAAAGGAAGGTTCGTTAGTCCATGCCATTATATATCCATGAAAGCCTGTTTTTATCTTGACGCATAGGGGGATTGCGCCCCCTTCCATTCATCTGTAATATGTTTCAATACCTACGGACATTTTATGGAAAACGAAGCGCTATTAGCCTATCTGGATAAAATCTGCACCGATTTCGATGGCGATTCCACGCAACTGGAAACAGCGATTGGCGCTTTCATCTTCGGGCGGCATTTGGGCTGGAAGCCTCTGTTTTTAATCCATAGCAAACGAACCATGAATAAATATCAGGAGATATTAGGCTTGGATTTCCGCAAGGAATTACCTGAAGTTGGCAAACTGGCACGAAAATCGGTTGCATGGCGCTCTGCGGAAACGCTTTCCAATTTCTGGAAGGCCGTTACCGGAAATACTCCCGGCCATCGTTCCACCGAGATAGATAAAAAGCCACCTAAATGAACTATTGTTCATGCGAATTGAACTTGCATTCATTCCCTATTTCTGTCATACTGGCTTTGTGGGTAAATGAATGTGGAGCGTTTTATGCGTTATCATGTTTCCTGCAAATCTCCGATTTCTCGTTTTCCGAGGAATCTGGTGTATCTCGTAGATGATGTAGGCTTCGATATTGAAGCTACTGACCCCGGCGAAGCTTTATTTCTGGCGTCTATTCGCGTTTTTGGGATTTTATCCAAGGCTGGCAAACGCGGTGCGGCTCTATATCAGAAATCGTTTGGTCATTCTTTTGTATCTGATGGTATCCGGCCTGTTCAGGATTGGCTGTTTGTAAATTGTAATGTGAAATCAGTTAATGATTGTAATTGAGTTTCTTAAAGGCGTTTAGGGCATTTTAGTATTTTATGTTCATTGTATTGGAAAAACTTATGCATATTATCAACAACCTTTACAGTGAGGCATTCGATGTCTGCACCAGTAGATGCGGTAAATTCATCACCGCTATTGCATAACCACATAATCACGACTTTCAATCTTTTGGAAGCCGCTGCTTTTCTCAAAATGAATCCTGAAGTCTTGCGCCGCAAGGCTAAATCCGGTGTCGTCCCAGCGGCTAAGGTAGGGAAGTCTTGGGTATTTATCGCCCAAGACCTTGCGGATTATGTGCGTTCCCTGTATAGAACTGCTTGGCAAGCGTTGCGAGTGCATCATAAGGAGACTTTATGTCACTCTTCAAACGCGGTAACACGTGGTGGATTGATTTCACCACAGCAAGCGGCCAGCGCATTAGATGCTCTGCTCGCACAGAAGACAAAATAGCTGCTCAAGAATACCATGATAAGTTGAAACACGATGCATGGAAGATTGAGCAACTGGGAGAAAAGAGAAAGGATTATACTTGGGAGGAAGCTGCCTATAAATGGCTGCAAGAGTCATCGCATAAGAAGACGCATCAGAAAGATGTCGCTCATATTGCATGGTTCCATCAGTTTTTCAAAGGCAAGCTGCTTACTGAGTTAACGAAGGATGTTATCTTCGAGGTTGCTGAGCAGAAACGCAAGGAAACCAGTGGTTCCACAGCGAATCGCCATCTTGCCCTGATTAGGGCTATTTTACGACGCGCTGAACATGAATGGGGATGGATAGACAAGGCTCCCTTCATCAGGTTTTACAAAGAACCGAAGCGCCGTATTAGATGGCTTGAGTCGGAACAGGTAAAAATATTACTTCGAGAATTGCCGGAACATCTGGCGGAGATGGTAATATTTTCGTTAGCGACTGGGCTGCGTCAAGCAAATGTACTACGGTTAGAATGGTCACAAGTGAAGATGGCGAGTAAAACCGCATGGATTCACGGAGACCAGGCTAAAGCCGGAAGGGATTTTCACGTTACACTGAATGCCCTTGCATTGAAGGTACTGGAAAAACGTTTAGGAAAACATCCCAAGTATGTTTTTACATACAAGGGCAATCCTGTCCGCCAAGCCAGTACCAAGGCTTGGTACAATGCTTTGACACGTGCCGGGATAGAAAACTTCCGCTGGCATGATTTGCGGCATACTTGGGCAAGTTGGTTAGCTCAAGGAGGCGTGCCTCTGAATGTGATTCAGGAAATGGGTGCATGGGAGTCTGTCGAGATGGTCAGGCGCTATGCACACCTTGCTCCTGAGAAATTCGGTAAGTATGCCGCTATTGTAGATGATAAGCTACAAGACACATATTTGGCACATGAAGCCCTGCAAGGTTTCTCTGGCTTACCTAACCTGCTGTAAAATGGTGCCCAGAGCCGGAATCGAACCAGCGACACAGGGATTTTCAGTCCCTTGCTCTACCAACTGAGCTATCTGGGCATATATTATGAAAAGATTTCAAAAAACAAACCGCTTATAAAAGAAGGACAGGGTCTTGTCCAGAAACGATTTGAAAATTTCTTTGTGCGACAGGATTCTTTAATTATTGTTTTCTTTCAGTGTTATAAAAGGGGAAGAAGTAATATGGTGCCTGTTGAAGTGGAGAGCCGCACGCAGCATAAATAAAGGCCGGCCAGTAATGGGGCCGGCCTTTATCTGGTCATTATTTTGTATAAAATCAGTTATGTTCCGCTTCCTCGGTATCTCCGTTATCATCCTCATGTGCATGGTGCGCATGCTGCTTCAGTTTTTCCTTTTCCCGCTTCAGCTGTGCCGTAAATTCTTCAAAGGTCAGCTTGCCATTGTGACTGGCATCGGCTTCTTTGAACCATTTGTGGGTATATTCATCCAGTTCCTTCCGGGTGATGACGCCATTTCCATCCTTATCGATAGTATGAAACAGCGCTTCCGTCATCATATGATGGGCTTTATGTTCCCCATCCTGGCGGTATTCACTGCTTGGTTGCGTAGGGGGATAACTATTATCATGCGTGCATGCTGATGTTGCAAGGGATAGCGATAGCACGCTAAAAATTAATAAAGACCTTTTCATAACTAAATACCTCAATTTATCTTAATAAAAAACAAGGCCAAGTTATCCTCAGGCGGTATAAATAATCCGTATGGATTAATAAATTTTATGTGTATTATATCAGGATAAAGGATTTTTGGATGCAGGGTTATGTGTGAAATGCATGGACGCACCAGCCATTCTTATATGGAAATTTTATCTGAGATCTATATATATGACCTAGTGTACCGTCCCATGCAGTGTTTTACCTAATGGCTTATGCCATAGTCTGTAGGCAGCATGGGACGAAAAGTACACTAGCCATTATAATGAGTGTAGTGTTTACCCGCGCAGGCAACGGACTTTCAATCTTGTGGGGTAAGTGCTGCGCGGGACACTACACTAGTGAAGGAAGATATAGGATGAAACCGTATTTGCCCGGCGCGGTGCAAAAACACCTTTGGAAAGGAATTTTATGAGACTACGCACAGTCCTGGTAACTACGTGCATGTTTAGTGCGGTTATGGGCGTTGGCATGCTTCCGGCCATCGCGCAGGATACGGTTGAGCAAAAGGGATTGGTTCCTTCTTCTGACGCGAAAGAGACGAAGGCGCCGGATCAGCCTTTTGAACATCCCGCCAATGACAGTTCCTATTCAAAGGATGTGCCGGAGAATGAACATGCAGGTAAGTCTGAGGCTTCCGACAACGGTAGCGTGCGCTATGTATCTGGTGGCGTAGGCGAGGGCGGCATGAAGGCTATGGATGCGCAGGAAAAAGATTATAACCTTAAGCTTACCTTCGTCGCACAGGGTGAATATCTGGCAGATATTAATGTAAATATGACCGATGGCAAGGGTAACAGCGTGCTGGTTACTAAGACAGAAGGGCCGGTGCTGCTCGTTAAAACACCACCAGGACACTATACCGTCGTAGCCCAGGATGCCGCCGGAACCACGCTTAAAAAATACATTAAGGTAGGAAAAACCCATCTTTCCACCTATGTATTGCGCTATCCAGATATCACTAATGATTAAGGTTTGTTTGAAAAGGCATAGCAGCCTTTCCAGGCGGGGCTAAGAGGTCGGGAGGCTACGCTCTCTAGAACTGTTTCTTGTTAAAATCCGCCATTGTGGCCAGTATCAGCAGCGGAATGAAGATTACGGTCTGGATGACAAATACTTCCAGGTCAGCTGCATGTTTCGCACCGGAAATCAGCCATTCATCATGGGCAAAGAAGTCAAGGCGCGGCATGATAATCGATACGCCCTTCAGGATATATATGACAATGTTATTCAACCATTGATTCTCAAACAAGAAGGCGGTGCGCGTGGCGGCGATGAAAAATATCATCATGCGCGCCAGAATATAAAAGCCCATGCTGGCCAGAACTGCGGCGACGTTACTCCTAAGCGTGAAAGCAGAAAACAATGCGATGGCCACTACCAGCCAGCATTCCAGCAACAAGGAAACCGACCAGAGGATGAAGCCTTTCCAGTTCACCACGTCCTGCCAAGCAAGTAATACTATAACCGCGGATGCGTGTATCAGCGCTACATAGGCAAATCCTACCCAGTAGGACAATATCAGTTTTGTCCGGGTAATCGGGCGCGACAGGAACACATCAATTTCATGCGTATGAAATGCATTATGCAAATGCGAGCATACAAAAATGATAAGGCCCGTGACGATCATGATCCGCGCCGCGTTGCTGCTGTAGGAGACCGTTAATTCGCGCGTATTGACAGGAGCCGTGGTGCCCAGCATATGGGCAATAACGCCCGCCGCCAGAATGCCGACCAGTAATACCCAGAACATCCTGTCGCGCCAGGCAGTAAGAAATATATAGCGTATCGTCGATAACATAAGACTATTAAATCACATGGCAACAGTAACGCAACGGGTACGGTAAACTATAAAACTATTATATCACTGAGAGGGTGACTGATGTAAAGGCACATTTTCATCCGTGGAATCAAACCCTTTTTTAAGGGCATTAATGAATGCATTATAGAATATATTGCCAATCGTTGCCCAGATATTTGTTTGAATATTATGTAAACTGCCTTCAAGGGGAATTGGGGTCGCGAATTGATCGTGCGTATGGTTGGTAAAGAGTGTAATAACGGCAGATACGAAGGATTCCCATACCAGTTTTACGGGATTGGACTCCTTGCGCAAATCGATGATGGCAATATGCTCTGCCACCGGTTTGATATACCCTGACACTTCATTATCCTTAATAATAAATTTGGAATAGAGGCTAAAATCACCGTCTTTGAAATCAAATCCTCCATAGGCGTTGCTATAATCGTTTAGGGCGGGGAGATGCACGTCCTCTATTTTGGTCAGTAGCTCCATATCCGGCACCTGCTTAAGAATATTCATTTTTCCCCGAATGCTGAGGCTGCCATTGCCAATAGAATCGCCCTCGACGGTAAGGAAGGAGGGCAACGGAGCGGTTCCATTGACGACGTTGCGAAGATTAGTGATTTCCCCTCGCATATGGTGAATATAAATGTTTACATTGGGGGTGGAGGCGAAATCCTGATAGGAAATTTTACCTTCAGTAAATCGTACACGGTTAATGTCAATAGGCATAAGCTGTTTGATGGGGACTGTCCAATCCACATTTTCACCGGCCTGCCTGACGGTCTTATTGACCGCGAAGTTGATGACCGGATCTATAAGAGTAACGTCAGATACTATCCTGCCATGCATCAGTGCGCGCCACTGGACAGAGAAATCCGTTACTTCGATGGAAATAAATGGAGTAGGAATAGCACCCTCTTTTTTATTCAGCACTAGCTTATTAAGACGATACGCGCCGCGATAGAGGTCGATATCAATGCTTTGCACGGCTCCTTCATACCCATGAATGTGATGCAATACATCATTAACGTAACGCAACAGCCAGCCAGCGAAATACGTATGCACCACAATGATTGCCATGAGCAGAATAGCCACTGCGCTACCGGTGGCGTAATGCTTCCAAGAATAAGCGCGCTGTGTGGCCATGTGTACTGCCATATCATTTCCTAACGTGCGATGGCTGGAAGCGTTTTCGGCTGAATGGGTTGTGAAGAGGTTGAGGGGGCGCCTGAGGCAGGGGAGTATCCGTTTCCATTTATCTCCATATGCGGCTTTGCTTCTTTCTGAGAATCCTCATTCGTTACTATTTTTTCTGTTTCGGCGTTTTCCGGGAGATAGTCACTATCTGTCCAGGAAATCAGAACAAGCACTGTTTTCTTGATACTATGCGAGAAACCATATTGCGGTTCCTGTACGGCCACTAGCGTGCCCTTCTTGGAATCGTATGCAGCATAGGCGAATTTGGCTACGCCTTTTTGCTCTTCCTTGCCATAGAAGGATATTTCCGGGAAAGGGAGGGGAGAAGATGCCAGAGGGATGGGAATATTAAATTGTGGGATGCCAATCATGAAGCTTTTGCGATCCGTAGACAATGCACCGGCGCGGATTTCGAGAATGATATCGGCGTTCTTTTTATCGTTAGCCAACCGTATGCCGCCTTGTAGCAAATGACTGCGGATGCTGGCTATCGCATATTTACCATCGGTGCCTTCAAAGTTGCTACTCTCTATAAAGACAGTCTTATCCGCTGGAATCTCTGGCATAAGCTTTTCCGCCGCGCGGTCGGAAGCGGTTGAAATTAACATTTCTTCGGTTGCAGTGCGTGCGGGATTGGATTGAATATTGGTGGTACAGCTGCTTAAGGTCAGCAGCAGGCAGCTTATAATGATTCCATATTTTATCATGCGGGATCCAATGTTTAAAAGTATAAAGATTACTTGGTAGTGTCTCCGTTTGAATTTTTCATCTCGTCATGCCTGCGAAGGCAGGCATCTCTGTATAAATGCAATCCTTTTTTGCGAGAGGGATTCCCGCCTTCGCGGGAATGACACGGCATAAGAACGGGGCAAGTTGGAATTTGAAATTGAGATATTACCGATTACTTAAAGAACATTTGCTCTATATCTATACTCATTCGCCTAAATAAAAAGAGATCGTCATACCGCTGCTTGACAGCGGTATCTCATGGAGAAAGCCTGAGATTCCGGCTTTCGCCGGAATGACGGATATGTATTGGAATTTGGGCAAGTGAGTATAGGAGCTGAAATTACTAAACGAGAATTGCCATCCCTATGCTCTACTGGCATGACAATTTTTTGGATTGCCTGTATACATAGCCATAGCTTCTTAGAAGCTATAACTTCTTAGCAATTGGAACTCTTCTTCTTCCGCTAAGGTATGGTTGTCTTCTATTAAAAGATCATCCATACAATCGTTTATATTATCGTCACCCGCAAATTCTTCCTGGAGCATCATCAATGCTTCGTCGAGTTGTGCCAGCGGCTCATATATAGTATGCATATATTCTCCTTAGATTAGGTTTATCCATTCCTGTTATAGTGGAGAGGAATGTCTTACCTAACCAAAAGCAGAATAAATTTTCCATCTGACTTCCCAATTACTATTATCGCTTGGTTCACAAACAACAGTACTGCGCTTCCGCTGCTCATATACTGTAACGTACGCTCCGCGCCGGTTCTTCTCATAATCCGTTTTTTCGCTGACGCGATAGCGTAATTTGAAGTGCGTTATTGGAATGTAATGTCTCGATAGGTTATTCACGTATTTTAAAGCTCTACATACACCTATGCGTATTTCTTAGCACTGCCTGCTACGCGCCACTGAGGAATATGCAGGGTGAATATGGCGCCGCCTTCAGGATGGTTGGCCACTTTTATCGAACCTCCCTGCGCTTCTATGACGCTTTTGCAGATCGCAAGCCCAAGACCGGTGCCGGCAATTTGCGAGTCACGCATCTGCAGGCGTGCATATTTATCGAAGATGCGCTCCATTTTTTCCGGCGGAATGCCGCCGCCATGATCGCGTACCTCATAGTAAAACCCTTTATCCTTATCCGTCATCATCCGCAGTTCAATCGTGGTGCCGGAAGAGGTGTATTTGCAGGCATTATCGACGATATTCTGCAGCACCTGCCCAGTCATCATGGAATCCATATAGACCTCGGTCTTTTCCTCATAGGCGTGCAGGACAATTTTGTGATTGCGCAGCCGGTACTCTAACCGTTTTAGAACCTCATCCACCGGAGTCCTGGGATCATACCAGTTTTGCTTGAAATGGATTTTTTTGCTCTCCAGCCGGGTCATGTCGAGGATATTGGTAATGAAGCTGTCGAGGCGCTCGGCTTCGCCAAGCGCAGTCTCGATAAGCGCGGTACGCTTCTTGTCGTCAAGCTGGTTGCGGCGGCTATGATAGATATTGAGCGCGCCGATGATAGAGGCAAGCGGCGTCTTTAAATCATGCGAAACGCTGGAAAGCAGCATGGAACGCAGTTTTTCCCGCTCCTCGCTGATGCGTGTGGTTTCCATGGTGCGCGCCAGCTCGATATTTTCTATGATCGTGGCCATCTGGTCCGCGATGGTCATCAGCATCTCGCCGAACCAGACATAAATCTGTGAGCGGTTATTAGGCTTCACCCCTATGACACCAATGGTTCCGCTTTGTGCCAGCATGGGGTTGAACCGCCAGGCGGAATCACGGAAAGAGGGCGAGCCTAGCCCGGTTATTTTCATCTCTTTCCAACATAGCTCCAGTGCTTTTACATCGGCATCCCTTAATATGATATCATGGGGATAGGTGAGTTCAATTCCTTCGGGATTAATGGCAGGTGGAAGAAAAAAAGCGACTTCTATCTTAAGCGTCCGCGCCAGATGATCGCATAGCTTTTCCAGCGCCTGCTGACGTGATGCCACCCCCGAAGTGATCCGGTAGAGATTGAATAAGACCTGCATGCTGAGTTCACGTCTGGCGGATTTTTCGGCAACGTTGCGCGTCTGGCTAGTAAAAAAAGAGATAAGAAAGGCGGCGGAAAGAAAAATGCCCATATTCAGCAGATCGGTGACGCTGGTGAAACTGTTCTGGTAATAAGGAGCAGTAAAAAAATAATTTATGGCGAAGAAGCTTGTCACCGATGCAACCAGCCCGGGTATAAGACCGAAGCGCCCGGCGGAAAACGCGCAGGCGATCATGAATAACAGTCCGATGTTCTGGGTATTGATACGGAACAGGGCAGGGGAAAGAAAGTAGCGCAATGCAAGCGCTCCAAGGTAAGCGACGCCGACGCTACATAATGCGTACAGTATATGCCGGAAGTGAAACATACGGAAGCGTTCCAGCAGAGAATAGCGGTATTGGCCGGAAACCTGGAGCACTTCCACTGGAATGCGTTTTTTATATGCGTAGCCTGCAATGGTTTCCGATACAGTACGGCGGATTCGGAATATGCGGTGATATTCCATGCCGCTTACGATCAGGAGCGCGATCTGATTTTTTTCTTCCTCCAGCATTTTGGCAGCGGCGCTTTCAGCGTTAGTGGCGGTGATATGCATGGTTTCCCCGCCCATTTGCGCGGCAAGCGTCAACAAGCGGAGCATGCGCTCCTGTGTGCCGTTATTTGCGGGGGCTGCCTGAGTCAGGGTTTCTACAAAAACAATCCGCCACCTGCCACCCATCTGCAATGCGCGGTTACGCGCGATGCGCAGCATGACAGTTGCCCTTGGATGATCCTCAAGGCAAGCAATCACTAAGTTCCGATGCAGGGATGTTTCTTCCATTCTATACCTTGCTTTATCCCCTTGAGATTAACATATTACCTGCGATATGGTGACGGATAGCATATAAAAACTCTATACATACTTTGCCTGAGAATGGCGGAAATGCTGATATATTTCTTCTTCTTTCCTGTATGTATATGGGAGAGTCTAATAATACGGAACTTTCTATATTATTAATAGAAATTTATATTTGTCTATATATTTGTCTGGCTCCACGCATTTCCTAACCTGAAGGGTAGGAAAAAAGAGGGGCGGGTATGCACTTCGGCGTGATAACCCTCAGCACCAGCGCTTGTGCGGCGGCCTCTCACGTATTCACGGGATTGATTAACCGTCTGCAGTATAGTACATAGTGTCTTTATTATTTTTTCAGGGCAACATTCATGCAAACTAGCGTTTATCGTGCTATAGCGCCTTTCCTTATTCTTTTTGTTTTATTGTCTGCATTGTGCTCTTGTGTCACCACCCCCCCTCTTTCCAAGGGGCAGCCTCCAAAAGGAATAGTGAAGAAAGAAGCCAAAAAAGCATTATCGCCCGCCTCCATGCCAGAACCGGCCCCCGAAAAAGCGCATTATCTGATGACCGCCTATGTGAAGCAGCTTTCGCTGGCCAGAATTATGGCAGAGAAAAATACTGCGGATAACATTATGCTTAGATCCCGGCTGTCGGCTGTTGAAGGGTTTGTTGCCGAGCAACAGGAAAGCACGCTTTTCGAGCCGGTTATTATCGTGTCTTACCATCTGAAGAAAAAGCAAGATATCCACCAGCTTATTGCGCCTTTCAAAATGTCGAGCCATATTTCGGAGTTTCCGGATCTGCTGGAGGTGCTCTCGCAGCTTCAGGAAACGGACTATACCTTGCAGGATGTACACCCGGCGATTCTGGTTAACCTGCCCGCAAGGGATCTGAAATTCCCGGCAAATGACGTTGCACAAACCAAAGCCATGCTGGAACGGGAGGTAAATATGCTGCTGCGTGACCGATCCTCGCTTACGGACTCGGATGAAGCGCGTGTACAGTTAAGCCTGCTGCGATTCTTTATTACGTTCCATATACGTGACGCTGCTTACCTGGCGGCGGAAAATGCAAAGCAGTCGCTGGCGGCGGCGGAGAATAATGCAAAGGATTTTAGTGCGATTAACGAACTCTCCGCCGAACTCGACCGATTAGAGAACCAGCTGCACCGTGAGATGCCTTTTACGATAAAGGCTTTTTAACAAGGACTGCCTTTATCACATAATCTTGCACGCTTCATCAAATTCCAGCCTTGGTGAGCGTGGTGGCAGTTTGCTTGTATCTCCATAGCCCAGATTGCAGAGAAAGTTGGATTTGATTTGGGTGCCCTTGAAAAATTCAGCATCGACCTTGTCATTATCAAAGCCTGACATCGGCCCGCAATTGAGTCCCAGCATCCGCGCCGCTAATATGAAGTATGCACCCTGCAGCGATCCGTTGCGAAATGCGGTTGTCTTAATCAATGCCTCATTGCCGGCGAACCAGGATTTTGCATCCGTATGTGGAAAAAGTTTTGGCAGCAGGTTATAAAATTCCATATCATATCCGATAATAGCAGTTACCGGCGCAGCCATGGTTTTCTCTACATTCCCCGAAGAAAGGCAGGGCCTGAGCCGTTCTTTTGCCGCATGCGATTTTACGAATGTGATCCGCATCGGAGAAGAGTTGGCGCTGGTCGGCCCCCATTTGGCAAGATTATATACCTGTTGCAGCAGCGTATCATCCACCTGCCTGTCCCGCCAGTGGCTATGCGTGCGTGCAGTGTAAAAAACAAGATCGAAGATTTTGTCGTCAGTCATCGTAAAACATCTCCATTTTATGCTTCCATTTTGATACAATTTGAGGATAAATAATACATATGCGCATCGCAACTCTTTAGTTGCGATGCGCATGTCAAACTCTGCGCTGAAAGCACGGGGTTTGCGCCGCGTAGCAGGCGAGACGCATATCAAGAGTGCTGCTCTTGGTATGCAAAAGCTACATAAACTACGCTGAATATCTGCTGAAGAATACGTGTTCAATAATCCAGGAAGGATACGTTATGAACAACAGCTTCCAGAAGCCGCCGCTCTCCCAATTGCATTCCGACTTTGGCCCCGTACACATCATGTACGATAATGCCGTATTTGTCCCCCAGAAAAGCCGTTTTGAGATATTGCCGCCGAAAGAATTTAGGACGCTCATTGAGGCAATCCGATATGCTTTTAATAGCCCCAACTTCAAAAGCATGTACCTGACATGGAGCGACCCGGAATCCGGCATTTTATGGCGCTGGGATCATAAAGAGTTGGAACGGGAATGCAAGAAACTGGTGCTCGAAGTGTAGGGAAGGGAGGAGTTAGCTTAATTTTTCCGCCACTTTCTCCAAGAACTGCCGAGTGGTAAGGGATTTCTGATCCTTGCCCACCAATAAGGCAAGATCCTTGGTCATGAAGCCTGTTTCGACTGCCCCGATGGTTGCTTTTTCCAGCCTGTCTGCAAATGTTATGACTTCGGGGGTGCCATCGAACTTTCCCCGGTAACGCAGGGCAGAGGTCCATGCGAAAATTGAAGCGATGGGGTTAGTAGACGTATCATTGCCTTTCTGGTATTCGCGAAAGTGCCGGGTAACCGTGCCGTGCGCCGCTTCAGTCTCTACGGTTTTGCCATCAGGAGTAATCAGGATAGACGTCATGAGCCCCAGCGATCCAAACCCCTGTGCCACAATGTCTGACTCCACGTCGCCATCGTAATTTTTGCATGCCCAGAGGAAGCCGCCACTCGATTTTATGGTAAACGCTACCAGATCGTCGATCAGCCGGTGCTCGTAAAAAAGTTTGGCTTCGGCATATTTTTCCTTGAACTCGCTCTCGAAAATGGAGTGGAAGATATCCTTGAATCTGCCGTCATATTTTTTAAGAATGGTGTTCTTGGTGCTTAAATATACCGGTACGGCACGTAGTAAACCGTAGGTGAAACAGGCGCGGGCAAAGCCGGCGATGGAGTCATCAAGATTATACATCGCCATGGCTACGCCGCTGCCCTCAAATTCCATAATATTATATTCGCTGGGGGCCACGCCGCTTCTGGGGGTGAACTTCATCGTCAGTTTGCCCGGCTCTTTCACCACGAAATCCGTCGCCTTATATTGATCGCCGAACGCATGCCTGCCGACGATGATGGGCTTCGTCCAGCCCTGCACGTAGCGCGGCACGTTATGGCAGATGATGGGCTCGCGAAAAATCGTGCCGTCCAGTATATTGCGGATGGTGCCGTTAGGGGATTTCCACATCTGTTTGAGGGTGAATTCCTTTACGCGCGCTTCGTCCGGCGTGATGGTCGCGCATTTCACGCCGACGCCGTGCTTTTTAATGGCGTTGGCAGCGTCAACGGTAATTTTGTCTTCCGTCCGGTTGCGGTTTTCAATCGAAAGATCGAAATATTGCAAATCCACGTCAAGATGGGGTAAAATAAGTAGGTCTTTTATCATTTTCCACATGACGCGCGCCATTTCGTCGCCGTCTATCTCCACCAGTGGATTCTTAACCTGCACCTTTGCCATGACAGCACTCCCAGATAATTGCACCCCTAGTAATAAAACGACATGCAAGGTGTGGCAAGCAGCAAGTGATGGTAAAAATTTCTTACTTCCGATAGCTTGCGATGCATGGCACCATTATTATCATTACCAGTCATCCGCACAGTATCTGTGGCTTGCGGAAACGCTTGCAATTTTAGGAAAACCAGAAGACGCGCTTACGGCCTATGACAAGGCGATATTTCAGGATCATTTGAATAATGTGGCGATAGAGGGAAGGAAGGGAATTACAGGTGCGATTCATTATACTAAGCATCCGATATGGGATGCAGAATTTTGTGTATCCATAGGAGAGCAGCCGGACGAGGCCGCACAGATGCATGATGAAGCAGTAAGCCATTACCTTGCAGGCGATTATATACAGGCGTTATTAGTGCTGCCTGCGGATACACATCATAGTAATAGCCATTTCCTGAGAGGCAAATGCCGGTTTCAGCTAAAAGCATATCGTGAGGCGTATGAGGAATTTTCTGAGGCGGTGCGGCTTTCCCATATCCGTCACGACGTGTACCATCGGTTTGCATCACAGCAACATGTATGGCGTGGGGAAAAATTATTTGACGAAGGCCATATCGATTTGGCGATTGCTGATTTCACCAAGGCGCTGGACTTATATGATGGCAATAAGGATGCCATGAAAGCAAGAGCGGTCGCCTATTATGCCAAAGGCAATATCCGCTTGGCGCAGGCCGATGAAATGGCGATAGCTTAGGCTGCCGCCTTCTTATCCGCGTGCTTATGCTTGATATACCATTGCTGCAGAATGGTGAGCGTATTGCTCCATGACCAGTAAATCACTAAGCCTGCGGCAAAGGAAGAGAACAGGAAAAGGAAGAACAGCGGCAGGAATTTCATCATTTTTGCCTGTACCGGATCGGGCGGTGGCGGCGATTGCTGTTGCTGTATGAACATGGTGAGCGCCATGATCATCGGCCAGATGCCCAGATGCATGAAGGTGGGCGGGCTCCAGTGGAGAAGGCCAAAGAGCGTGAAGAGGTTGGTGGGATCGGGTGCGGAGAGATCGTGTATCCAGCCGAAGAAGGGGGCCTGGCGCATTTCCAGCGTCACATACAGCACTTTATAGAGTGAGAAGAACACCGGGATCTGGATAAACATCGGCAGGCAGCCCGATGCCGGGTTTACTTTTTCACGCTTGTAAAGCTCCATCATCTCCTGATTGATCTTGAGCTTGTCTTCCTTGTAACGTTCGCGGATTTCCAGGATCTTCGGCTGCAGCTTTTTCATTTGGTTCATCGAGCGGAACGATTTGCTGGCCAGCGGATACATGAATAATTTGACGATGACCGTAAGCAGCAGAATGGCGATGCCGAAATTGCCGGTCAGGCCATAGAAATAGGTAAGGGTTTTGAGGATGGGCTTAGTGAGGAAGTCAAACAGCCCCAGATCCACGGCATGATCGAAAAGCGGAATATTATAACGGGCTTCATAATCATCCAGAATGGCCATTTCCTTGGCGCCGGCGAACAGGCGCAGCTCGGTATCGCCTTTGTCGGTTTTGAGGTACTGTACCTGGAAGTGATCACGTCCGTCGCGGCCATCGTATAGATATTGGGATGAACATTCCCCATGCGGCAGGACAAGCGCCGCCAGCCAGTATTTATCGGTGATGCCGAACCAGCCGGATTGTGAATGATAGGATTCTTCCTTCTGCTCGGAAAGCTTCTTATATGGGGTTTCGTGCAATATGCCGTCGAACACGCCGATGGGGCCTTCATGCAGTATGCCCAGCGCCGGGTGCGACTTGATATCATATACGCGGTTGATGCTGGCGTAATTCTGCACATCCGCAGGCTTGCCAGCGGCATCTGTCGCAGAGGTGCTGATGGTGAACATGTAATTCTCATCCAGCGCTACCTTAACTTTAAAGGTGACTCCTCCGCCATTATTCCAGGTCAGGGTAACTGGATGTTCTGGCGTCAACTCCTTGCTGTCGGAAGACCACAGCGTATCTTTCGAAGGCACGACGATACTGCCACTATCCGCTGGCAGCCAGCCGATTTCGGTATAATAACTGTCCTTGCCCTTGGCTGGTGAAAAGAGGGTGACTTCCGGGCTATCGGGATTCAGTGTTTCATGGTATTTGACCAGCGCGAGTTCGTCAAAGCGTAGGCCTTTGAGGGCAATCGAACCGTGCAGGCGATCGGATTTCACGGTGATGCGCGGCGACTCCGCCAGTAATTCTTCGCGTGATTTGAACAGTTCTGAGTTGTCTTCCTTGCGCGTTATCTGCTGTGATTGGGCTTTCAGGCGCTCAGTCAGCACCTCCTGTTCCCGGCGGGGATTCTCAATGAAGTACTGCCAGTAGCCCATGATCAGCATGGAAATGACCAGGGCCACAATCAAGTTCTGCATGTCGGAGTGTTTTTTATGCATAGTTTTTGATGAGTGTTTATCCAACGGGTTACACGCTATACAGCAAATTATCCATCAAGACAATGTGAAGATTCGCTTACTGGAACTTAAATGATAGGGCGCAGTTTTGAGCAGTAGCGTTTTGCAACTGATAATTTTGAATTGCCGCGCTGCCGCCAGCATAGCTGTTATCATAGCAATTAGTGGTTGCGTAGGAAGTGACATTCGTAGTGGGGCCATACAATGGCCATGAATTATTATTGGCTCCCTGGGTGCCTGCACCGGACGACCACACAATAGCATGACCGTTAATATGATAATTCACATAATCTGCCATGACACTACCCGATTGCGGCAACCCATCATCAATTTTTTTATCGATATTATATGCCTGCTGTACGGTCACCCCTGTTAAATTGCTGCTAAATATTTCCACAGAAAGATTAACGTCATAAACAGATGAAAGACCAAAATAATTATTGCCAAATGCACTCCAAATATAGACAAAGTTGCCATTGCCAATTTTAGCGTTTGGAATACGCTGAGATGGAGTGTTGGTATAGGAATTAGAGGTTGCATTTGGAAAGCCCCCCTGCTGGGATATGCCTGTGTCTATAAGATTCGCAGTGGTTAAATCCGTCCAGAATAGAGCAAGTTCGCCGCATCCTTCATCAAAGCCATTATTGCCGCCGGATGCAGCATTAGTGCAGTTGCCTTCTATCACTCCGTTTCCGTCACCTTCACCCGGATTTGTGCCTCTTGCGATAAACCCAAAATTACTTGCATATGGAGCAGGAATATCACCCGGCAGATACCCGTATTTTCCCTGAAAAGTATGCACCGCCGTATTGTATTTTTCAATCTGGGCAATTTGTGCACGTTGCGCAGCGGCATCTATCAAATCCTTTCCGGCCAAAATGGCACCGACAATTAGGCCGATAATCACCAGCACGATGCTCAGTTCGATAAGGGTAAAGCCGGATATATCTTTGCCGTTTTGCATCATCTCACTGAAACTTGAAAGACAGAGCGCAGTTTTGGGTATTGGCATTCGTGCTTACGGAATAGGTCATGGTTCCTGTGGTGTTGTTGTTTCCGAAGCAGTCTGTACTTGCCGGGGAAGTGGCTGTGGTGGTTGGGTTACAATAACTGCCGCTACAGCAGCCCCCAAAATTGGGATTAGGTAAAAGACCTCCGTTTGCTCCTTTGACCATGCCACCAGAAGCATAAATTAAATTATAATTCTCAACGTTATAATTAGTGTAACATGCCGTGACATTGCCGGATTGGGGCCATCCATCGTCCATTTTCTTATCAATATTATACGCCTGCTGAACGGTTATGCCAGGATTCGCAGAGGAATATATATCGTTATTACAGCAACTGGTAATCGAAGAAACCGTGAAGTAGTTGCCGGTAGCCGCGTACGAAGTGGGATATACGAAATTATTCGCGCCGCCAATCTTCGCAGACGGAAACCACCCGTTTAGGGAAGGGGTACTAGTAGGCGTGATGAGTGAAGAGCCGCCGTTGATCCAGGGATATCCCAGCCCATTCGTATCATGGCCTTTCATATTGGCATCAATCAGGCCGGCGGTGCTTAAGTCCTGCCAGAAAACGGCAAGCTCTCCACAACGTTGCAAGTTAGAAGCTGCCGCATTGGGGGTATTCCCGCAATTGCTTTCCAGAATGCCGTTGCCGTCTCCTTCGCCGTTATATAAACCTCGCGGCTGAAATCCGAATTGCGCTGCGATCGGAAGATCGCCCGGTAAGCCGCCATATTTGCCTTGAAACGTGCGAACGGATGTTTGGTATCTTTCTATCTGCGTAATCTGCGCCCGCTGTGCAGCCGCGTCTATCAGATCTCGCCCGGTCAGAATGCCGCCGACAATCAGCCCGATAATCACCAGCACTATGGAAAGCTCGATGAGCGTGAAGCCAGATTTCAGCCTCATACGCAGTGCCTTAATTTTTGTCCGGATTATCGAAAAGTTTAAGGAATTTGCTTTCCGGAGAAAGAATGACAGTGGTATCCTTTGGATTCATTGAGCGCGTATACGCCTGCATGGAACGGTAAAATTCAAAAAACTTCGGATCCTTACCGAAGGCAGCGGCGAAAATGCCGGAAGCTTCCGCATCACCTTCACCGCGCAGTATTTCTGCCTTTTTCTGCGCTTCCGCGAGAATCACTGTACGATCGCGATCCGCTCCTGCGCGGATGCGTTGCGATTCCTCGTCCCCTTTTGCACGGTAGCTGGTCGCCTCACGTTTGCGTTCCGCCTGCATTCGCTTGAAGATCGCCTCGCTGTTTTCCGGTGGCAGATCCGCTTTCACGATCCGTACGTCCACAATTTCAATCCCGAAGCCGTTTTTGGGTGCTTCGGCGGCGGGCGCTCCCACTTCCACGCCATCACTCACCTTGGAATATAATGCCTGTTTACTGACGAGATCCCGTATCTCATGCATGACGTCTTCACGCTCAGGCGACAGCAGAGCGTTAAGCGGAATACCGCCAATCACTTGGCGCAGGCTGGAACCCAGCAAGTTGGCGAGCTGCAGGTTCATGGTGGAAACCCGGTTGCCGCCAATGCCCGCTGTGCGGGTAGCACGCGCAAACGCTAGCGGATCGACGATGCGCCAGCGCAGGTAGGCTTCAAGCCGTATCCGTTTCTCGTCCGATGCATTGATCTCAATCTCGTCCGGCATGTAATATTCCAGCAGGCGATTATCGAAATATTCCACAGTCTGGATAAACGGTACTTTGAACCGGAGGCCGGGTTCCATCTCGACGGTGACGGGGTTGCCGAACTGGGTCACAAGCGCCGTTTCGGTCTGTTCGACGACATATGCCGAATTGTAGGCGATAATCACTGCGAACAGGACAATGAAAATAAGGGTGGGAAGAAAGCGGGGATGCATCACTGGCTGTCCTTTTTCTCAACAGGCTTCTCAGCATTGGCGCGATCGAGGATACCCGGCACCTGCATCATATAGGGCAGTACGTTCGACTGGCTGTCAATGACGACCTTGCTGGTGCCATTCATGATTTTTTCCATCGTCTCAAGATACATGCGCTTGCGGGTTACGTCTTCCGCCAGCTTGTACTGGTTATAGACCGAGGTGAAGCGTCCTGCATCGCCCTGGGCCTGAGCAACGACTTCCCGTTTATAGCCTTCGGCCTCCTGTATCATGCGTTCGGCCTGTCCGCGTGCGCGCGGTATGATATAGTTGCTATAGGCTTCCGCTTCGTTACGCGCGCGCTCCTGATCGGCACGCGCCGCCTGCACGTCGCGGGCGGCATCCACCACTTCCTTGGGGAAGCTTGCGTCAAGCATGTTCACGTTGATGATGTCCACCCCGGCCTTGTAATTGTCAAGCGTCGCCTGCGTGAGGGAACGCGTCTCATCTTGCACTTTGAGCTTCCCCTCGGTGAGCGCCGAGGTTATCGTCGTCCGCCCGATGACCTCGCGCATCGCGCTTTCTGCCACGGCACGCACGGTCTGCTCGGGATTGGGGATATTGAAAACAAAGTCCTTGGCGTTTCTTACTTTCCACTGCACATTGAAGCTCAGGCTGACAACATTCTCATCGCCGGTCAGCATAAGTATCTCATCATCGCCCGAACCGGAAGGCGCATTGCGTGCAGAAACGCTGCGATCGCCTACCAGCGTTTCCATCCGTATGGCTTCAGTATTGACGATCTCCACCGATTCAAACGGTGTGGGAAGATGATAGCGGAGACCAGACGTGGAAATGCGGTTGAACTTACCAAAACGCATAACCACTCCCTGCTCACCGGGTTGCAACTGGTATGCGCCGGAAGCAAGCCAGAGCAGGAAAAATATAAATAACGCAGCAATGATGCCGCGATTGCCATGCTCCCCGCTGAAGAAATCGTTAAAGCGGTTTTTCAAATCAGCCAGCAATTCGTCCAGATCACCGGGACCACCTTTAGGGGGGCGTCCACCCGGCTTCCAGTCGCCGCCGCCGCTTCTAGGCTTGCCCCAAGGGCCCTGATCCATGGAATGAATAATCATAGTACGCATAATTGTTAAGCGGAAAACATAGATTATCCCGGCCCTCTTGTAAATATGCAGGCGGTATATTTATTCGGTGTGTGACTCATCAATGATTTTATATTCTCCTTCAATGACTTTATCATTTTTATGATGCTGCTTTCTCGGTTCATTTTCCTCCGGCATGAGCGCCTGGGGCATACTCATGCGCATTTTCAGGAATAATGCTGCCGCAAGTCCGCATACGAGAAGCAGGAAAACAGCAGAGATGATAAAGAACAGCCGTATAATCAGGATAATCATCATTCTTTACAGCGCAAAATAGCGGGAAACATAAGGTTTCTTATAGATTTGTAGTGATAAATTGTACAGCATATGTTAAAATATAATTGATAATCTCCGCTATAAAGGCTAAGAGCCGCGGTGATTTTGAAAGTTTTTTAAAGTGAATGCCCGACTTATTTAATTATAACCTGTTTCTGGATACATCCCTCGCGCAGCTTAAAGCCGAGGGGCGTTACCGCTTTTTTCATGATCTGGAACGTCGCGCCGGTGAGTTTCCAGTAGCTTACAGTCACGCCTTGGGCAAAAACA
>JABDGA010000008.1 GCA_013286285.1 Alphaproteobacteria bacterium
GATCTGATCTGGTCCTTTGTCGTCAATAATTACCTGCTGGGCAAGGATCCTTTTCCTTTCGACCTGCTATACTGGAACGCAGATTCCACCCGCATGCCCGCGAACATGCACAGCTTCTACCTGCGTAATATGTACCAGAAAAACCTGCTCGCAAAACCAGGGGGCATCCATATTGCCGACGTTCCGGTGCATCTGGAGCGGATCACCACGCCAACCTATATGCTTTCCACTCGCGAGGATCATATCGCTCCGTGGAAATCCACCTATGCAGCCACCCAGATTTATAAAAGCCCGATACGGTTCGTGCTGGCGGCAAGCGGCCATATTGCCGGTGTCATAAATCCGCCGGTGAAACAGAAATACAGCTACTGGGTCGGGAAGGATCTACCGAAATCACCGGACCAATGGTTTGCCAAAGCCCATGAAACAAAAGGCTCCTGGTGGAACGACTGGGAAAAATGGATACAGGAATATAGCGGGGGAAAAATCGCCGTACGTCCTGTGGGAAGCGGTACGCTTAAACCCATTGAAAACGCTCCCGGCAGTTACGTGAAAATCAGGGCCTAGTCTTTTTCCATGTTGAATATGGCAGGTGATGGTGTATACCGTCACTTGTCAATATAGCTATCGGGTACACAATATGAATAGCTTGCGTTATTACCCCAGACATAATCCTATATACTCTCCAAATTCCGGCTTCACGTTGATCGAGCTGTCAGTGGTGCTGGCGATTATCGGCGTGATTCTCTATGGCAGCATGAGTTTATTGGTAGTAAGCATTCAGTCTTCACAGGTCAATACGACGGTGGCTACTATGGATGCAATAGAAAACGCGCTGCTTAACTTCCGGGTGGCGTTTGGACGCATTCCCTGCCCTGCCGATCTTACCCTGTCCGCATCCAACGCCAACTATGGAGTGGAGGCGGCCAATACCGGTAGTTGTACCGGCGGCACGCCTGCTGCAAATTTTATAGCGGCTTCCGGCACAGCGGAAGGCGGTGTACCCACGCGTGCCCTGCGTCTGCCGGACAGCTACATGTATGACGGCTGGGGCCATAAGTTACGTTATGCGATGAACCCTAATTACAGCGTTAGCACGAGTACTACTTGCTCTTTAGGCGCAGTTTCAGCCCCCGCCATTACTATAAATGACGCAAGCGGTGCAGCACGAAGTACACAGGCTATTTATGCTATTATCAGCCATGGCGCGAACGGGCATGGCGCATATACTTCTAATGGCCTCGTCATTAATGCGAAAAACACGAACACAGATGAACAAACCAACTGCCATTGTGATAACACCGGCGCACATACTGGTGGTGCGGGCGTGCTCTCACCGGCAACGTATGTCCAGAAGGCACCGACAATGAGCACTGCGGGCACCCTGCTTACCACGTTTGACGACATTGTCGCCTACAAGGAAGCCTGGCAGTTGATGACTACCAGCCTGCCAACAAATTCGTTAGGCTGTACGTTCACTCAATATACGCGTGCGATTACGATTGATCATACAAAAGTCGGCACTGTCAATAATACCGATCAAAGCAGTTTTCCCGTGTTGTTTTCTGGCACGTATACCTACCTAAAAACTGTGGCCAATGGGGGAAATGTAAACAATGCCAACGGTTATGACATATATTTCTCTTCTGATGCTGCTGGCAATAGCCTTCTTCCCTTCGAGCGTGAAAGCTGGAATGCCTCTACCGGCGCGTCCGTGTTCTGGGTACAGGTAGCGACCGTTTCCCATAGCAGTGATACCGTCATCTATCTGCAATATGGCAACCCCACTATCTCCACGGATAAATCCAATAAAACCGGAACGTGGAACACCAATTATGTGGGAGTCTGGCATTTGGCGGAAACCAGTGGAACCACTAATGCAGATTCCACAACTAATGTCCTTAACACAACCAAAGTCTCTGCAACGCATCCTAATCCTGCCACCAGTATTATAGGAGGAGGAGGACAGTATAATAATGCTGGCTACAACCATCTTGGAACTGATTACAATACGCTTGCCGATAATTCCAAACTGGATTTCGGAGCAAACCAAAATTTTACGGTTTCCGCTTGGGTAAAAAATTCACAAACCGCCATAAGCAATTATTGGCCCTTTCCCGTATCGAAAGATGACCTTGGCAGTTCCGGTACACGTCAAGGATATAATCTCGTGATGTTTGATACGAGCTGGGGTAATAATTACTGGTTTTTTGAAATCTGGCAAGCAAGTAGTAACTATAGAGCATATGGTAGCAGTAGTGTTTCAGATGGTAATTGGCACTATATTGTGGGTTCACGCTCAGGAAGTACGCTCTATGCGTTTCAAGACGGAGTGCAAACTGCTGCACAAAGCGGTGCCGGATATAATGGCACGCTCAGTAACCCTATTCCCCTGGAGTTTGGAGACTGTTCAAACTGTAATGCGAATGGCACTAAGGATAGGAATTATATCGGTGGTCTGGACGAAGTGCGTATTTCCAAAACTGCTCTTTCCGCCGACTGGGTTAAAACCGAATATAATAACCAGGGTTGGCCGGATAAAGCAACCACCCCTTCCCCTATTCCAAGTGGACTGACAAGCGGATTCTATACGGTGGGAAGTGCCACACGGTAGCGCGTCATTGCCATTGCTTAAACTAATTCTTGCATACTTCCAATTGCAGTAGATGCATACCGCATCATATACCTTAAAAGAAATTACGTTTTACCTTACGGCTGTGAAACAATGTGTATTTTGATACGGTCGCCATTTCGCCGCTCAACAAGTGTTGTTGCATGGCTCTTGAAACATGTCATTCCTGCGAAAGTAGGAATCCAGGTAGAGCACTGATTAGGCGCAATATGATCTTGTGTGAGATGGATTCTGCCTGCGCGGGAATGACATCATAAAAATGCTAAAAACAGCCCTTATACTCACTTGCCTAAATTCCAATACATATCCGTCATTCCGGCGAAAGCCGGAATCTCAGGCTTCCTCCATGAGATACCGCTGTCAAGCGTCAGTATGACGATGTCTTTTTATTTAGAAGAATGAGTATAAAAAACAAAAGACCCGAGTCATGCAACAGTGCCGGTCAATCCTTACAATAATAGACATGACAAAGGTAAGATAAAGAGCCCCCCACTATACTTATTCGCCTAATAAAAAGGCATCCACCCATAGTTACGGGTGGATGCCTTTACGAAGCAACAGATAAAAATTTATTCTCTGCTTTATCTTATTACTTGCCCCTTATGATACCGAGCAAGTCTTTCTCAAGTGCATTATGCTCAGTTTCTGAAGTTTCTCCGCTCATCACTTTTGCAGAGCAGGTATCACGCTTCCAGTCGCCAACATCGGCGTTCAGGTTCACTTCCTTCCACTTCGGATGGCCGTTGGTCTTTAAGTCATCAATGTTGTCATAGACCGACTTTACCAGCTTGCCCATATTGGCGCAGTGTTCTTCATAATACTTGCCTTTTTTCAACGTATAATCATAGGTGATAAGCAGCGCGGTCACTGAAACCGTCGGCACATTGTCATTCACGAAGCCGTAATCGTCATGCGTGATAGTTGCGGGCTTATACTCCTTGAGGAGACGCTGATCGTTGATGGCAAGAAAATGTACGTGGTCGAGCTTACCGGCGTTAGATCCGTTGGTAATTTTTCCCAGCTCTTCCATATTCTTGAACATCCGGACCGGCTTGCCACCGACAAATACCATGGCATCCGCTTCGCCGTTTAGTACTGCGATAACACCGTGCGGCGGATCGATATGGTACATTTTAGCAGGTTCAACTCCCAGAATAGAGAAAATATTCACTGCAGTTATGAGGCTGCCGCTGTCTTCGCTGCCAAGCACCACACGCTTGCCAGCCAGATCATTGATAGTCTTGATGTCTTTATTAGCCAGTATGTGCACTTCCTCATCATAGAGAGGCACAACCAGCTTCAACTTCTTTGCGATTTCCATGGAGTCCTTGCTCTTGGAACGGCTCAGGAATCCCATCACATCCGACTGCACAATCGCCAGCCCGACTTTCTCCTTGCTGGTAATGCGGGCGATGTTGTCCACCGATCCCTTGGAATCAAATACATTCACCCGGACTCCTTCTTTCGCAGCTTCCCGGGCAATATCCCTGCCGACCGCAATGTAAGTGCCAGTCTTGGGACCAGTTACCATGCCGATGGCCGAGGAATCGTCTTCAGCAGGAGTAATATTTTCTTCTTTCGCTATCACATTGGCAGAAAAAAACGTACAAAAAGTCAGTAGCAATAGAACGCGTTGCAATTTCATAATAACCTCTTTTTATTTACACTTGAATAATGCTGGCAGGGTTTAATCTTTGCTGATGATGGATAGCAAATCCTGCGTAGCAGCCGGATGCGCCGATTGCGGCTTGACGGGAGCCGGTTTTGCAGCAATCGGCTTTGCAGCAACCGGTTTTTCGGCAACCGTTTCCTCGGGAACTGGAGCAGCCAGAACCGGCTTTTCCGGCTCCATCACCTGAGTCTGAGGTTGCGTTTTTTCGTTCAGGACAGGCTTCGTCTCCACTGTCTTTATGGGCACGTTATTAGCATTCGACGTATTTTCTTTGACGGATTTGCCCTCATTCTTCACGGCAACATTTTCATGCTTGGATACAGGAGTACTATCCTCCGGCCTGTCTTTGTCAAGCAGGGCAATGAGGCCAATATTAACGGCAACAAATACTGCCACCAGCAGCAGAGTGAATTTAAAATTCATCGGTGCGTGCTCAGACTTTTCGGTAAAGCTCTCATGAAAAGATCCCGTATCTTCTTCGTCCGTCTCTTTACCTGCCTCCGATTCCGCTTCGACCAGTTTGAATTTTGAGGCATTTTTATTCTCGTTTACTTCATCCGCGGCTACGTCGCTCTTACCCGCTTTGGCTTTGGCAGCAGCCGGTTCAGTAATCACTTTTCCACGTGGCATTTCACATCCTTAATTTTCATTTACACTTCTTTAAGCACAATACTGACTATTATGCAACAGTATCTTTTACCCTTGTGTTTTTTATGGATTCATCTATCATAAAGATGGCGGATTTCTTATGGAATCCGGCGTGTTTTTCCCTTCCGATTTTCTTTATGAAAAATTTATTTTTGCTTCTTTTATCCATTTTTATGGTGGCCTGCAACGCTAAGGCGGATGATCCTAATTGCGTCAGGAATAATTGCCTTGGCACCTGCATCGGAAAAGACGAAGCGCTACACAAAGCAACACCTATGCTATGCCGCGCGCAATATGTGTGCTACCAGGATGTGGAATGCACTATACTCGCAGACGGCAAATGCGGCTGGAATGCAACACCGCAAATGAAAACCTGCCTTGCTGAAAAGGGCGGAACTATCACCCCTACTCCTGCACAGACGCACTGACACGCGCAAAAAGCTTGTCATTGGAAGTCTTTTGCGCAGTTCTCTTGCGTTCTACCTGTAATCTGGCAGCGACGGCGTACTTGGACGCTGGCACATTAGAAAAAATCAAGAGCGCGTTTGTATTTTTGCGTAATGGTTGCCCAAGAATGGCTTATCCCGATAACGTGGCTGAGAATGTTAGGCAATACCTACAGGAAAGCAATGCAGCTTTACCCCCGGAAGTCGCCAATTCCCTTCTCGAGGCTCTCGCAAACACAACGGTGGAATCCCATATCCAAATAGCCCAACGCGAGGCTGAAAAAATATATAAGTCAAGAACTAATCGACAATATCATCGGCCATTTGCGTGCTGGACATGTGAATACCGAGACGCTTGATGGGATGCTTGATATGCTTGTTGCTGATAAAATATCTCCCTCATTACTTGAACGACTCGTAAATCGTGCTGTCAGCGAACCACGAGTACAAGTGGAGGCCATAGAGAATCGCCGAATCGCTGAGCCAGAACAGCCCATGCAGCAGGCAGACGCTCAAGAACCCGCAGCGGCAGCTCCCCAAAATGGCCTAGGAGGGTTATTCAGAAGATTGTTCGGCGGCAACAGACAACATCATAACGAAGAAGCCCAACATGCGCCGGAAGCACCACAGGCCGTTCAAGAACAACCTGCCCAGGTCGCTGCCGCTCCCCAGCACGAAGAGAGCATGCCGCATATAGAAGTACAGAGCTTTCTTACCCAGCTCGAAGCACGAAAAGTGATAAAGAGCGCGGCAAAGAGTAGGTATCGGTAAAAAGTTATTTATCCTTCTACCGTATTTTAGTAATAGTCACTAACTGTAAAGAGTGAACTATACTCATTCTCCTAAATAAAAAGACACCGTCATACCGCTGTTTGACAGCGGTATCTCATGGAGAAAGCCTGAGATTCCGACTTTCGCCGGAATGACGGATATGTATTGGAATTTGGGCAAGTGAGTATATACGGTACATAAAGAAAATATTTTAGAATTTCTCTTTTCTATACATCGTTATAAAAATGGTGCCGTTGACAGGAGTCGAACCTGCGACAACCGCATTACGAATGCGATGCTCTACCAACTGAGCTACAACGGCATATAGGTTATATAGACGCTTAGTTATCCGCAACCGTAAAAAAACACAATCATAAAAGCTAACACCGTGGCATAAAACTGTTGGAAAAATTGCTATATTCGCTACTTCAGCCCTTATTTCTATTACTCAACAATTCTTCCACGAATTTCGGCACCAGTTCCGTTGCCTTGCCGTGACGGGTTTCATGGAACAACGAATGGGTTTGGGAGGGTTCAAGATTGATTTCAACGGTATGCGCCCGCCCGGAAGCCCGTGCTTCCGCGACAAACCCCGCGGCAGGATACACATTGCCGGAAGTTCCTATCGAGATAAATAGATCGCATTTGCGCAATGCTTCGTAAATCACCGGCATCTCCAGCGGCATCTCGCCAAACCAGACGATATGCGGGCGCAAGGTTCCTATTTCACGGCAGCAGGGGCACAGCGTCTGCGCGGTAATGTCTTCCGTCCAGTCATAAACCATTTCGGTTTCCGTACACCGGACTTTAGCCAGTTCGCCATGCATATGGACAAAACGGAAATTCGCGTTCGCACGGCGCTGCCGGTAAGCGCGCTCATGCAAATTATCGACATTCTGCGTCACCAGCAGGAGCGATCCTTTAAATCCCTCCGCCAGTTGGGCAAGTGCGTGATGCGCTGCATTCGGTTCTACCGAGAGCAGTTGCGCCCGGCGTTGGTTGTAAAACTGCTGCACCAGCACCGGATTGCGGGCGAAACCCTCCGGCGTGGCGACATCTTCAATAGGATGGTTACACCACAATCCATTCTCCGCGCGAAAGGTGCTAAGACCAGACTCTGCGGAAATACCCGCTCCGGTAAGTATCACTATCGAATTCACCGTATGTAAATGCATAGGGATGCTATAACGGATGCCATTCACAGAGCCAAGCTCAAATACTCTTAAAAGTAGTACACAAATCCCCGACACATCTTTTAGTTGAAAAACTACTCATGATTTGCCACTATAACAACTATGAGAAAAATAATGTGTCTGATCACCCTGCTCTGTCTCTTAAGCAGTGCGCATACCGCACTTGCGGCTCCGCGGCTCCAGGCTGCCTTTTCTCCGAATCAAGGTGCAACCGAACTGGTGATGCACACTATTGGAGACGCCAGAAACACCATTCTCGTCGCTGCCTATGGATTCACTTCTTTCCCTATTGCGCAGGCGCTCATAGACGCACACCAGCGCGGCGTAGACGTCCGAATCGTACTGGATGAAAGCAACCGTCATAATACGTATAGTGTACTGAGATTATTGCAAAATGCAGGAGTACCGGCACGTACGAATAATCATTATGGCATCATGCATGATAAATTCATGATTATTGACGGTACAACGCTGGAACTCGGCAGCTTTAACTACACGAAAGCCGCTGAAACCAGCAATGCGGAGAATGTACTGGTTATAAAAGAAGCGCCAGATATTGTAGGCGATTATAGTCGGCAATGGGAAAAATTATGGGCCGAAGGCGCACACCCATTGCCAGGAAATGAGGCAAGGCTTCCGCATACGCTTGTCCTGCGCGATCAATAATGAACCTGCCAGATAATGTTGCCCTATAGTGCGGTAACAGAAAATATTCAATAAAGTGTCATAAAAAATTAATACTAATCCGCTATTTCCAGGCTTCAAATAATGATATGATGAGCTAATTAACCATCTGTGCTATATATTGGCAAGCGCAGGGGGAAATTCAGAAATATCAAGGAGATATTGCATGCTATATTCCTCTCAGAAACCAGCAGTCCAACGTCAGGAAGCCGGCCAAAAACGCGGCGCAGCAGGGAAAATGCTTATCCTATCCACCTCTCTTGCTTTCGGATTACTGGTCTCTTCAGGATTGACCAACGCCACACAGGCGCAAACTGCAACCTCCGCTCCCCCTTTATTAGGACTATTGACACAGATACTACAAATCGACCAACAAATCCTGCAGCTTGAGTTACAGCTCCTGCAGGCTGCTGGTACGCCAACGCCGACACCAACCCCGACTGTAACCGCAACGCCAACACCCACTGCAACTCCGACTCCGATGCCGACTCCAACCCCCACTCCTACCGCAACTCCGACTCCAACACCTACCGCAACGCCGACACCAACCCCGACTTCTTCAACCGGTTTGCAGGGAACTTTGACTGAACTGGCTCAAATAGAGGCACAGATTACGCAAATATTACAGCAGGTCGAGACAGAATTAGGCAATGGCGGTACTGCCACCACCACCTCTACGGCTACAACTACGACAACCACGACTAATACTGGAACAACATCACCTACCAGTTCGGCATTTGGCGCATTGCGGGTACCACATTGCACCGGAGAATTTAATTGCGGACACTGAAGGGATTTTCAATACGTTCGGTTTCCTTTCCTTTCCATGCCGTGCAGACGGGAATGTCATATAAAATTCATATATATCAGCTACCAAACAGCATAGACCGATGATAATATAGGTATGATGATGCTATGATTACATAGTTAAGTCATATTAATAAGAACAGTAAAATTATTACGTCTGCTGGTGAGCCATTTATGTCTAATCGCACCTATCTCAGAACATTATTGTGGACCGTGCCATGCATCATTTCGCTTTTTGCAAGTGATATAGCAGTCTCAGATACAGTGGTACCGCCTCCCAATGCTACTTCCATCTCAAGAGATAAAAATGATTTCAGTTTTAAATCGGATAAGCATCATAAAACAGTCCCCCATTGCCATCCCAAGCCCACCCCGACTACGGCACCAACCTCAACTACAGGCGGTGGCGGAGGAGGAGGTAGTGGTGGACCGACCACTGGCGATGGTAACTTGCAGCAAATATTGCAGGAGTTACTACAAGTCCAGACACAGATTGAACAAATATTACAGATATTACAGCAGATCCAAGGAGGTACTGGCATCACAACGACTCCGACAGCGACTCCTACACCAAGCACAAGCACTACTCCTACCCCGACACCAAGTACAAGTATTACTCCTACCCCAACGCCGAGCACCAGTGCTACTCCAACTCCAAGCCCAACTCCATCGCCCTCAATAACCCCAACATCAACTACCGGAACCGGCACTGCAGTTGCAGCACCCACTACCACTCCGACTCCTACCCCAACGACTCCCTCTGCCTCCTCTGGCAGCTCATCTTCCGGAGGTACGACTGCCGTCCCCACTCCGACTCCTCCCCCGACGCTTTGCGTATTGCTGGGTTGTAAAGCCAAGCCACAGTATGAATGCGTAGGAGAGTTTAACTGTCCTCCCCCCCAATAGGGATACTTAGAGGCCTTTTATATCGACCAGTTGCCAGCTCCCCGATGTGGCGATGCGTTTTATCTGCGCCGAATCCTGAAACCCAAACCTGCTGTCGACAATAATATAGCGGACGTTGAAATGCTGCTTCCAGGCAATGAAGTTTTCATCCGGCGTGAACGTATTGTAAGGCACATAGATGGTTTTCCAGCCGCTATAATACGCAATATTATCAGCATGGATATTACATCCTACAAGCGCGCCTTTTTCAATAAAGGGTTTAAAGTCGGCGTATAATTTTACATACCGTGCACCAAAATCATCGCGCTGGAGTTGCGGATATACCATATAAAGCACTGCAATAAAAACGGCCGCGCTGAGAGTTGCGGGGAAAAGCATTGCCCTTGATGACGGCAGTTTTTCCACTCCTCCCTTTTTTTCAAGCAGCATAGCAATACCTGCCGTACCTTGCAGGATAAGCAGCAGGATGGAAGCGCTGAAATAGCGCATTTCGACCAACTGGGTCAGGGACACCGTAACAATATTGACGATGACCCATACCAGCGACATGCGGATAAAAATATAGGCGGGCCGATTGCCTGCGCTTCGGATAAATCCTGCCGCAGCAAGAGCAAGGATTGCTGCGCCGCCCAGTACCGAAACAAAGCCGAAATATACCGGCATCATCACCAGTCCGAGACTGACAGAGGCTTCTCCGAAGGACGGCAACCAGTCCAAAGGAAAAAGCAGGTTATAAATGAACCAGATATTTCTTCCGGTACAGAGCAACCGCTGTTTCAGCCACAGCGCCGGGTCGGAAAACCCCATGGGGATCCCGTTCTTAAAGAACGCCAGTATGGGGTTGCCGGTATAGATCGAAAACACCATCATCGACTGGTTGGCGGCGAAGGGTTTCCCAAATGCCAACAGATTACTTATCCACCATGGGGATAGGGTCACTCCCAATCCAAGATATATGAAGAACGCATTCCTGAATTTCTCGTTTCTGATCCAGCATAACGCCAAGGGGAAAACCATGCAGAAAGGAGAAGCATCAAAGCGCGTGAGATATAGCAGCCCGTCCAGTATTCCAAGCACCATGCAACTTACCGGAGCAAGAGGTGCTTTTGCAGCGGACAGATAAAGGATGATAAGCAAAATCAGGGTGGCAAGGGGTATCGAGCAACCGGTGGTTATTTCATAGATAAACGGCACGTCCGCCATGATGAAGAAATAGCAGGCAAGCGGCACAAGGCAGAACAGACGACCGCCTGCTTTTTTCCCTATGCAATACACCGCATGGAATATCCCGTAGATGACGACCAGATTGACTATCACCCCGGATGCGATTGCTTTCCTGAACAGGGCATCCGTAATACCGCATAGAATCGGGAATAATGGCGGGAAAACCCTGGAATTAAAAGATGCGCCCAGAACGTTTTCCCGGATGGTTGGCGACCAGTAGCCATTGCCGGAGACGATATTTTTTCCGATAAGATAATACGCGTACGAATCTGAGGAGTAGGTAACACCGAATAAATGTGCTATAGAGAAAACAGTAGCCGCCCATAAAAGCGGCACTATCAGATAATCATTTTTTTTGAGCAGACCCATGCGCTGGCTTCTAGTAATGTTATTCCTTCTCCCGCTTTCCGCTCACGCCGAATCCACCACAGGCAAGCGCGGGCTGACGGCCGTCAAGCAATGCATCATGTCAAATGATTCCCGACTTTGCCATCAATTTATGACGCCAGATTCCTATGAGATTTTTGACCGTTTTGCATCCTATAAGCTCATGCCATGCCTGCCCACCGATTTCACCTATGAAAGCGAGCACGTCGCAGGCGAAAAAACTATCGTGAAAGCCACGATGCCTGCCGATAACCGGACGAGTTATATTTTTCGCCTGGTTTTCATGGGTGGAAAAGACGTAAAACTGGATCTTCCGGAAACGTTGCATACCGGCCTGGGCGAAAAATGGCGTGACAAGCTGAACCTTACGGAACAGATATTCCTGATGATGCGCGACCATATGCAAGACAAAGTCACCTGTGATGCAATATGGGGATTAGTCAAACCGAACGGGAATTAACAGAAGAAGGCGTTGCGCGTTTTTCGCTGCACCTGACATAACAGAAAGCATCGCGTAACGGACAACGAATAACGTAAGTTAATAAGCAACCCTGTCTTTTACGTCAGACGCAACGCGCATAGTGACGATAACATCCGGATCGGTCACCTCGCCACTTCCCGGAGCGCCTTTTTTGATTTTATCGACAAACTCCATACCGCTGGCTACCTTACCCCAGGCAGTATACTGGCCATCCAGAAAGGTGGAGTCCTTGGTAACGATGAAGAACTGGCTATCCGCGCTGTCGGGATCACCCGCACGCGCCATGGATACCACACCCCGCACATGGGGTTCCTTGTTGAACTCGGCCTTGAGTTTCTTACCGGAACCACCCATGCCCGTACCGGTCGGATCGCCAGTCTGTGCCATGAATCCTTCGATCACGCGATGGAACTTAATGCCGTCGTAGAATTTCTGCCGCACTAACTCCTTAATACGCGCCACATGCTGCGGTGCAAGATCCGGACGCATCTCTATGATCACACGCCCATATTTCAAGTCAAGATACAGGGTGTTCTCGAGATCCGTTGCCGCTTCAGCACCTTTGGCCGCAAACAACCCTACGGTCAGCGCGACAATAATTTTCCATATACGCATAAAACCCCTTATTGGATGATGATAATTCATAGAACGCGGCTAGGCGGCAACGTGACGCGTGGCGTTTTACCACGACTATCACGACTCACGTGCCAACGGATTATTACACTTCTTCGATTTCGATGTCTTCGTCTATCGGCGGAGCGCTGCCATCGAATTCCTTCAGCACATAGCCACGGCCCCAGACGGTATCAATGTAATTCTCACCACCTGCGGCAATGGTCAGCTTCTTACGCAGCTTGCAAACGAATACGTCGATAATCTTAAGCTCCGGTTCATCCACCCCGCCGTACAAATGGTTAAGGAACATCTCCTTGGTCAGCGTAGAGCCCTTGCGTAGGGACAGAAGCTCGATAATCGCATATTCCTTGCTGGTAAGGTGCAGGGGTTTACCATCCACTTCCACCGAACGCGTATCCAGGTTCACAGACAGCTTACCCGTGCGGATAACGGAATCGGAATGCCCTTTGGAACGGCGCACAATCGCCTGGATGCGTGCAATAAGCTCGCCTTTGTTGAATGGCTTGGTCAGGTAATCGTCCGCTCCGTAACCCAGCCCCTTGATTTTCTGGTCGGGACCGGAAAGGCCGGAAAGAATGAGAATCGGCGTGGTGATACGCGCTGCACGGAAGCGGCGCAGCACCTCATAACCGTCAATATCGGGAAGCATCAGGTCAAGAATGATGATATCGTAATCGTAAATTTTACCTATTTCCAGCCCTTCCTCACCCAGTTCAGTCGTATCGCAGATGATACCCTCCGATGCAAGCGAGAGCTCTATTGCCTTAGCGGTTGACGAATCGTCCTCTACCAGCAAAACGCGCATTATATTCTCCTAATATTTAGATTAGTTACCCTATCATTAACAAGTAACTTATAATAGTTAATTTAAGCATATTTTTAATCCTTAAACAACTTTTAATCGTATTTAAGTTAATTCTTTTGTATAAGAATTCTGAGGGGGATTTTTCCCCACACCCAGATTGGCAAAAATTCCGCTTATCAGATCTGCACGGTTCATAGTGTAGAAATGAAATTTGCTGACACCTTCAGCCATGAGTTTTTCGCACTGGCCTGTCGCAAACTCTATGGCGGCTTTATCACGCGCATGCGGATTATCGTCCAGCCCTTCGAATTTTTCCGCGACCCATGCAGGTATGGAAGTCCCGCACATGGCGGAAAATCGCTTGATGCTGGCAAAATTGCTGATGGGGATGATTCCGGCGACCACCGGCATCAGAATATTCGCCTTAAGCGCCCGGTCGCGCAGGCGCAGGTAAAATGCATTATCGAAGAAATACTGGGTAATGCCGCGGGTCGCCCCCATCTCGGCCTTTGTCTTCAGAATTTCAATGTCCTGCTCAAAGGACAGCGATTCCGGGTGTTTTTCCGGAAATGCAGCCACACTGATTTCAAAATCACCGATGTTGCGCAACCCCCGCATCAGATCCGTAGCGTAAGCATAGCCACCTTCAAAAGGAATATACTTGAGCGTTCCCTTTGGCGGATCGCCGCGTAAGGCAACGATATGGCGTATCCCTGCCTGCCAGTGCGTAAGCGCAATCTGATCCACTTCCTGCCGTGTCGCGCCGACGCAAGTCAGATGCGCCGCCACCTTGAGCGCCGGCGCCCGCTTCAATATGTCCCTGGCGATGTTATGGGTATAGTTGCGCGTCGTACCGCCAGCCCCGTACGTTACCGAGACAAATACGGGTTTAAACGCCGCCACCTGCTCTATGGCCAGCCACATCTTTTCTTCCGCTTCCGGCGCTTTGGGCGGGAAAAATTCGAATGATAATTCTAAAGGTTTTGACAAGGGAATTCCTTTGATATAGGGCAAATTACCTATTAGATTAAGAAAACTACAGAATTATGCAATGACCATTTTTATGAATGCGCGCAGAAATACCCATAAAGTTCAGGTTGGCAATGTTTTTATCGGCGGCAATGCCCCGGTTGTCGTCCAGTCCATGACCAATACCGATACGGCGGACCGTGCATCAACCATAAAGCAGGTGCTGGAACTGGCACGCGCCGGATCGGAAATCGTGCGGGTAACGGTGAATAATGAGGATGCGGCCCGTGAAGTGCCATATATCGTCGAGGCGTTGCAAAAGCAGAACTGCCATGTGCCTCTCGTGGGTGATTTTCATTATAACGGCCATCGCCTGCTGGCAGACTTTCCCGATTGCGCGAAAGCGCTGGGAAAATACCGCATCAATCCCGGCAACGTAGGGTTCGCCGATAAGCGCGATACCCAGTTCGCCCAGATGATCGAATGCGCGATTACGCATGATAAGCCGGTACGCATCGGGGTCAACTGGGGTAGCCTTGACGGGCAGGTTATCGCCAGAATGATGGATGAAAACGCCAGGCTGAAAGAACCCAAAAGCGCGGAAGAAGTATCACGCGCCGCGTTGGTGTTCTCGGCGCTTTCCAGCGCAAAACAGGCGGAAGAAATCGGACTTGCCGCCGATCGTATAGTTATTTCCTGCAAGGTCAGCCGCGTACAGGATTTAATCCTGCTTTACCGCGATCTGGCAAAAAGCTGCAGCTATGCTCTCCATCTGGGACTTACCGAGGCCGGGATGGGCAGCAAGGGAATCGTAGCTTCCACCGCAGCACTGGCTCCCCTGCTCATGGAGGGCATCGGCGACACAATTCGTATCTCGCTTACCCCGGAACCAGGCGGCGACCGCACGAAAGAAGTCTTAGTCGCGCAGGAAATTCTCCAGACCATCGGCATGCGCTCGTTCGCACCAATGGTGACGGCCTGCCCAGGCTGCGGGCGCACTACCAGCACCTACTTCCAGGAACTGGCAGGCAAGATACAATCCTTCCTGCGCACGCAGATGCCGGTCTGGAAAACACAATATACAGGCGTTGAAGACATGAACGTTGCCGTAATGGGCTGCATCGTCAACGGTCCCGGCGAAAGCAAGCACGCCAATATAGGCATCAGCCTGCCCGGCACCGGCGAATCCCCCGTGGCCCCCGTATTCGTAGACGGCAGAAAGACCGCTACCCTGCGCGGCGAGCATATTGCCGAGGAATTCCAGCAGATGATCGTAGACTATATCGAAAAGAAATATGAGATAAGAACCTGACGTCAATAGACGTCGCATTCCTATTCCACGCTATGCGGCCTGTGGTGCAGAGTGCTGGTAGAAGTGGAGGTGGTAGTAGGATCCGCTACTTCTATCCAAGTCTGACCCGTCCACTTATACCAGTTGTACCAAGCGTTCTGCTGATAGATAAAATCATCCAGATATACCAGATATATTACCCTTTTGGTTACCGCATCCACAATGCCATCACGATAAATCTTCTGATCCGGACCGATGCACCAGGTACTGCCCTGACTGTCCGTTATGGGTGAAGTCGCGCATACCGATGAAGGGGATGCAGGCGTAGGCGCAGGTGTGGAGACAGGAGCCGAAACAGGGGCAGAAGATGTCGTAATAGAAGTTCCATTACACCGCTCAGGAAGTGTGGCGCCTGCACCGGAACCATGTTGATAGACACGCACATATTTTACATTGAAGCTTTGCGGGCCGTTGGCAAACGTGCTGCTGTCCACAGTCTTGCCCCAGACATTGCCGTTGAGCGCGTTATTGAGAATAAGATACATGGCTCCGCTTGGAACGCCGCTGGTAGTACTGTGCCGTACCTGCCCGTCTATATACCAGGTCAGTGAATTCGGTTCCCAGTCTACCGCATAGCTGTGATAGCCTGCGGAAAAATCCGGATCGCTATCCGTTGTGGCTCCCTGAGTTGCCTGCCCGCTATCATTATGCAGCGTCATGTATACCACATGCGTATCCTGGCCGAGGTTTTCCATAATATCTATTTCGTTGGGACCGTTTTGCTGCAATTCCCATATTGCCGGCCATTCTCCATTCCCTTTGGGAAGCTGGGCACATACTTCCGTATAACCATAGGTATGCGTAAAGATAGTGCCAGGACCATTGCCGACCATGGAGTCGGTATTGATGGCTCCCGACGTATAATTCATTCCGCCCATTTGCTGGGGTTTGGCAATCATGCTCAAAACGCCGTTGGAAATCACCAGGTTCTGCGGCGTATAATATTCGAGCTCTCCATGATTTTTTTTCCCCCATTGTATCTCCGGATCCCATTTGCTGGTATCCAGCGTGTTACTACTGAATTCTTCATCAAATATGATATCCCAGTTATTACCGGAAGGAGGGGCGGCCTGCACCTGAAGCGCATACATACAAAATAAGGGAACTACCAGAAGCGCAGATTTATGAAACATACTATTATTTCCAGAATATATAGCCGGTTAATAATAGTATAATCCAACCCTGCATCCCACCATAGTATATTTTTGTTAAGATTTTGTGATGCCTTTTGCCTTTAGTCACAAAAAACACATTCTATATCATCTGGTTACAGACAAAAGGTGAACCTGTTTCATCCTCCCCAGCTAAACTCCACCGGCGCCTGAATATCCGGATGCAGGCTCTTATGTACGGGACAGGTCATAGCGGCATGTTCCAGTTTCCGCTTCTGTTCTTCGCTCAACGTAACGGGAACATGGATATTCACGGTAAGCTTACCTATCATTCTTACCGGCGCAGCCACCATTTCCTTATATACCACTGCTTTGGCACCACGCAAATCCACCTTCATGTTTCCCGCTGCGATTCCCATCACCGTTAACATGCAGGTGCCGAGCGCCGTCGCCATCAGATCGGTGGGAGAGAATTTCTCCCCCTGCCCTGATTATCCTTGGGCGCATCCGTCTCTATAACCGAAGCAGAAGGTTCATGCACCGCCTCGCAATGCAAATCGCCCTGATAGGATACGGTAACAGCCACCATAGGCTTACTCCATCCTTGCACATAAAAGCGACATACCGAAGACCATGAATATCCCACCGCTAATCCGGTTGAAAGACCGCTTTACGTTTTCACGTCTTAAGTACAGCGAAAGACTCTTGCCGCAGGAAGCATAGACAACATACCATCCCAGCTCCGTCACACTGAAGGTTATGAGCAGAATTGCAAGCTGCGGAAGCTGCGGGGCATTCGCAGTGATGAACTGGGGAAAGAAAGCAGTGGCAAACAGGATCGCCTTCGGATTGCTGATACCCACCAGAAACCCTTTATAGAAATTCTCTTTTGGCGTGACGGAGGATAATTCAGCCAGCCTGCCGGAATCCGCAGCCTGAGCAACCGGCGCCCGCCACGCCTGGATTCCCAGAGCGATCAGGTAGGCAGCGCCCATATAACGCAGGAGATTAAATATTACCGGCTCTACCCTGAGCAGCGCCCCAAGCCCGGCGACCGAAAGTGCTACAATGATAAACACCGCAAGATAGCACCCGACCATGGTATAGAGCGTACGCCGCAGGCCAAATCTTACACTGCTTGCCACCATCAACAGCATGTTCGGTCCCGGGGTGCCGCAGATCAGAAACGTGGTAATGAAAAACATCCACCAGGCATGCGTGCTCATATGCCCCAACCGGCCTTATTTGTTCATACGATCGAAGAAATCGTCATTCGTCTTGGCATCCTTGAGCTTGTCGAGCAGGAATTCCATGCCATCCATGACACCCATCGGGTTGAGGATACGGCGCAACACCCATACTTTGGTAAGCATGCCCTTGTCGTAGAGCAGGTCTTCCTTGCGCGTACCGGACTTGGTGATGTCAATCGCCGGGAAAGTGCGCTTGTCGGCAAGTTTGCGATCCAGGATAAGCTCGGAATTGCCGGTGCCTTTGAACTCTTCAAAGATGACTTCATCCATACGCGATCCGGTTTCGATAAGCGCAGTGGCGATAATGGTAAGCGATCCCCCCTGTTCAATATTACGGGCAGCGCCGAAAAAACGCTTGGGGCGCTGGAGCGCATTGGCGTCCACGCCACCGGTGAGCACCTTGCCGGAAGAAGGAATGACCGTGTTATAGGCGCGCGCAAGACGGGTGATGGAGTCAAGCAGAATCACCACGTCCTTCTTATGCTCTACCAGCCGCTTGGCTTTTTCAATCACCATTTCCGCCAACTGCACATGACGCGAGGCCGGTTCGTCGAAAGTGGAGCTGACGACTTCCCCCTTCACCGTACGCTGCATGTCGGTCACTTCCTCCGGGCGCTCGTCAATCAGGAGTACAATCAGGAAACATTCCGGGTGGTTGGCGGTGATGGAATGGGCGATATTCTGCAGGATAACCGTTTTGCCGGTACGCGGCGGCGCGACGATCAGCCCGCGCTGGCCCTTGCCCAGTGGCGCCACAATATCGATTACACGAGTGCTCAAATCGTTCTTATTCGGATTTTTTTCATTCTCCATCTGGAGTTTTTTATCCGGATAAAGCGGCGTCAGGTTATCAAAATTTATCTTATGACGGATGGCTTCCGGATCATCAAAATTAATGGTGTTCACCTTGAGCAGCGCGAAATAACGTTCGCCGTCTTTCGGGGCACGGATCTCACCTTCCACCGTATCGCCGGTGCGCAGACCGAAACGGCGCACCTGGCTCGGGGAGACATAAATATCATCCGGACCGGCAAAGTAATTGGCCTCAGGTGAACGCAGGAAGCCGAAACCATCCTGTAATAATTCGATAACACCTTCACCGATAATCGGCGTGCCTTCCGCCACCTTCTTCAAAATCGCAAATATAATATCCTGCTTGAGCATGGTGCCGGCATTTTCAATCTGGTAATTGTCAGCAAGCGTTAATAATTCGTCCGGCGACTTGCGCTTTAATTCTTGTAACCGCATAGGGGAAATCTCTTAAAAACTAAGGTTGAAATGGGAAGTTAAGGGGATTTGGATGGATTAGGGATTGTGTGGATAATACCAAAAGGGCTTCTTATTGCCAGAACGGCAATCACATAGCATATAATCTATGCGATCATTTCACCATAGTCAACAAAAACTAGAACTTTCAAAACCAGATATATCATTATAGTATGCTTCTATCAATCATGGAATATTTCAATGCTCACCATCATCGCCGGCAAGCATCGCGGCAGGAAAATCGAAACCAAGCGTAACGCCACCATCCGTCCGACCAGCAGCCGGGCACGGGGGGCGGTTTTCAATATACTGATGCATGGGCAATTCGGCGCGGACGGAAATTCCCCGCTGATTGACAAATCCGTTATCGATCTTTTCTGCGGCACCGGCGCGCTTGGGCTGGAAGCACTTTCACGCGGCGCGGCACATGTCACTTTTGTTGACGGTTCTTCCGAATCCATAGCACTTGCCAGCGCCAATGTCAAAAACCTGAAAGAAGAGCAAAACGCCCATTTCCTGCGTAATGATTCCACTACACTCCCCCCTGCCCGCAGAACCTGCAGCCTTGCCTTCCTCGATCCCCCCTACAACAGTGGACTTGCAGTCAAGTCGCTTGCCAGTCTCAGCAGCCAAGGCTGGCTGGAAGACAATGCCGTTGCCGTGATTGAGCTTTCGGCCAAGGAAATTTTTATCCCGCCCGAGCATTACTTACTCTTTGACGAGCGCAAATATGGCAATAGCAAGATAGTGTTTTTAAGGTATGAGAAAGAGAGCGAATAAATTATACTCATGCCGTGTGCAAGTTAATATTTCTTTCAACTTATTGATAACACTAGCTGCCATGCCTGCGAAACCAGGCATGACAAGCATGATAGGCCAACACTTTAAGTCGTTTTAAATAACCTTCATACATCGTCATACCGCGATTTAATCGAGGTATCTCTTGCTACTGCCTGAGATGCCGTGGTCAAGCCACGGCATGACAATGATAGGAAAGATACAAAGGTTATTTAAAACGGCTATAAAACCTGCATACGGCGTTATTCGCCACCCTGAGCGATAAAATCACCGTTCAGAAAATCAGGCTTACCATATAGAAATGGCTGGCCTTCCGGCAAGGTCAGCTTTCCACCTGCGGCGGCAAGTATTGCATGTCCGGCAGCCACATCCCACTCCATCGTCGGACCAAAACGCGGATAAATATCGGCCTTGCCTTCGGCAAGCATACAGAATTTTATGGAACTGGCGGAAGGTATGCGCTTTTCGATATGGTGCGCCACGAGATAACCTTCCGTCGCCGCATTGATATGGGAGTGGCTGACCAGCGCAGTCAGCGGCGCTTCTTTCCTGCGGACATGTATTGGCACCTCTGTTCCGTTGCGTTCGCAGAACGCTCCTTGCGCGCTTCCGTAATACATTTCCTTACTCACCGGATCATAGATAACGCCCAATACCGCTTCCCGCCGGTTATGAATCAGCCCAATATTGACCGTAAAATGCCCTTTTCCACGAATAAAACTCTTGGTGCCATCGAGCGGATCCACCAGCCAGAAATACTCCGCTTCTGCAATATCGGGCTTTTCCCCTTCTTCCGATACGATGGGTATGCCCGGTGTAATCTGCCTGAGTTTTGCGACAATAATCCGGTCGGCTTCCCGATCCGCCTCGGTCACCGGCGAGGCATCGTCTTTCTGAAAAACGGCATGACCGGTCTGGTAACAGGTCATGATATATACGCCTGCAGAACGGGCAGCAGCGATGGCCTGTGGCAAGAGAGGGGGAATATCAATCATCCCATGAGCAATAGGATTCCCCTGCCCGTTTGTAAAGTAATCTTGCGTATAAATATTTTCTTAATATCCTGCGCGGACTTATTAACCAGCCCTAAAAATGTAAATGCTCTTTAATTCCTACGAATTCCTACTGCTCTTCCTGCCACTGACGTTATCTGGGATCTACCTGCTTACCTGGGGCAAGCAAACGAAATGCACTATTTGGTTTGCGGCGTTTGCATCACTCATCTTCTACGCAAGCGGGGAAAAATACATCGTATTCATATTACTGGAATCGGTCATCTTCAACTATCTGGTAGGCAGTGCCATATTGCAGTGGCAGGAGAAGAAAAACCAGCGCTATGCAAACATATTACTCCTCATCGGCATTACGGCGAATCTTGGGCTTCTCGGATATTTTAAATATACCAATTTCTTTGCCGCGAATCTGGAAAATGCATTCGGCTGGCATCTGGGAATCCCTCCCATAGCCCTGCCCATCGGCATCTCATTTTATACCTTCACCCAGATAGGCTTTCTGGTGGATAGCTGGCGCGGGGAAAGCCACCGCTACCGCATCAGCGATTATCTTTTATTCGTCACCTACTTCCCTCACCTCGTCGCCGGCCCCATACTCAACCACAAGAAAATCATCCCGCAGTTTGAGCAAAACCGTTTCGGCAGACCATCCGCAGAAGCCTTATATAAGGCAGCGATTTTTTTCAGTGTCGGCATGTTCAAGAAAATCATCATCGCCGATAATCTTGCAGGCTATGTCCATATATTTTTCGATCATCCGGATCAGCTCAATATCATAGAAAGCTGGATGGCCGCACTCCTATATGCCTTACAGCTTTACTACGATTTTTCCGGTTATTCGGAGATGGCGGTCGGACTTTCGCTGCTCATGAACATTGAAATTCCCATCAACTTTAACTCACCCTATAAGTCCGCATCGATCGTGGAATTCTGGCGGCGCTGGCATATTTCGCTATCCTTGTTCCTGCGCGATTACATTTATATTCCGCTCGGCGGCAACCGCAAAGGCGAGGCACGGCGTTATTTCAACCTGGTGCTCACCATGTTCCTGGGCGGCCTGTGGCATGGCGCGGGCTGGACATTCATCCTGTGGGGCACATTGCACGGCTGCGGGCTCGCGATCAACCATATGTGGCAGCGCTTCGCCCGTCCTCTGCCACGCGTGGTTGCCCTGCCGTTCACCTTTATCTTTGTCATATTCGGCTGGGTTTTATTCCGTTCCCCCAATCTGCATGCCGCCGGACAGCTATTTTCCGCCATGCTGGGCGGCCATGCCATACCCAATATATTCCATGGCGCCGATCCGTCATCCTTAGTACATCATGTATCTTCCTCCCTCTGCTGGATTGCCCTGCTGCTCTTATGGTGCTTTGCCGCACCCAATACCCAGCAATTTGCGGAAAAGCCGCGCTGGTATGTCGCCGTGATAGCCGCCTGCATGCTGGCGGCATCGTTTATGAGCATAGACAGTGCCAGTGACTTTCTCTATTTCAAATTCTAAAATGCTTATGAATCCCTGGAAACGGACATTACGTATCTATCTCGCAGCCGTCTTTCTGGTCATGGGGATTCCCATGCTGTTCATGCTGATAGTAGACCCCTATAATATTTCCATGTGGGTTACGCGCCCGTGGCTGAATGCCAAAGCATCAGAAATCTCCAACCAGAGCCGTCTGGCGAAAGCGGCAGCAATTATACGCCATAAGCCGGACACAATCATCATCGGGAGCTCAGTAGCAGACGGCGGCTTTGTCGTTCCCGGCTCCACCTACAGCTACGACATCAACCGCGCGGAGCATTTACATGACTATGAAAAGGCTCCTTTTATTTTCAACGCAGGCATACGTGGCGGTGTGATTGAAGACGGACTGGAAATGCTCAAGCATGCTTACGCCAATAACCCGCAGTTAAAGCATGTGATCGCGGGATACGAATGGGCGCAGTTCACCGGCATCCGCCCCATCACAGCCATGCATGACACCGAAGTATACGGCAGCACCATGCTTTTTCCCTTCGCCTATAAGAAATACTGCACCTGGACTGCCTTTGACGATGCACTCAGGACCATCGAAGCCAATACCGGCATTTCGCGCGATGAATTGCAGGAAAAACTCAAACATCCTTCCAAATGGATTTTCGGGCTTTCCCCCATCAGCAAAGCAGATGCAGCGGAAAGCCCTATGCTCAAACCGCTACGCATGAGTATCCTGTCCGACTACCCCGTTGTCGCTTTTAATGATCCGGTCTTTACGCATGAGTATTATTTTGCCTTCTGGTACACTATCGGACTCAAGGGACGCCTGCTGCAATCCGGCGAAAATGGCGTCATAGACAAGGATGCGCTGGAAGTATTACGCAAGATAGTGGCATTCACCCGGGAAAAACACATTACCCTGACTCTGTATCTGTCTCCCCAGCCACCAGTATTCTGGGAGATGGTAAGAAAAGACGGGTTATGGCCTTACTATGAAAAATGGCTAAAGACGGTAGCTGAAATCTATCCCTATTATGATTTTTCACGTTACCCGGAAGTCGTCAATGATGACGCGCATAAAAGCTTCGGCGGCGATATCGTGCATTTCCTGCCCACGCTGGGAGAAAAGCTTTTACCCGCATTACTGCGTGACAGCGAACAGGAACATGGGGCTTACTATGTGACTTCCCAGACCGTGAATGCGGATATTGCCAGCCGTACTGCTGAGCTGGATACCTGGCTGAACGCCAATCCTGCAAAATCTGGCCTGATTAATAAACTGGATTTCGCGTCCGATAAAGGAAACGACGATCTGGCTTCCATCATTCCCACTCCTTTTGAACCGGATTTTCACGGGTTCAGGATTATCCGCCATCTGCATGATCAGTATTTTGCCCTGCCGTATAGCAGACAACCCTATGACTTAGAACACGTTATAAATCATGACTACAATACCATGCTCACAGGAGCCTCGGTGGATGACCTGATGACGAAAATTGCCCATATTAAGGCAGATAAATAATCAAAAGAGACGTTTCCACGCTTGCTTTCCCGCGGGCAATCGCTTATAAGGCCGCCCATGACAAACATGAGAAATATCGCGATTATCGCGCACGTAGACCACGGCAAAACCACGCTCGTGGATGCAATGCTGAAGCAAACCGGCACTTTCCGCGAGAACCAGGAAGTGGCTACCTGCGTCATGGATTCCGGCGATCTGGAAAAAGAACGTGGCATCACCATCTTAGCCAAATGCACCTCAGTGGTGCGTGGCGATACGCGGATTAATATCGTGGATACACCGGGTCACGCCGATTTCGGCGGCGAAGTCGAGCGTATATTGTCTATGGTAGATGGAGTCGTCCTGCTGGTGGACGCGGCTGAAGGCCCCATGCCGCAGACCAAATTCGTCCTCAGCAAAGCATTGCGCATCGGGCTTAAGCCTATCGTACTTATCAATAAAATCGATCGTGGCGACGCACGTCCCGACGAAGTTATCAATGAAATATTCGATTTGTTCATAGCGCTGGAGGCTTCCGATGCGCAACTGGACTTTCCGGTGCTCTACGCCTCGGGCCGCGCTGGCTGGAGCGTCAAGGATCTGAAGGACGAAAAAACCAACCTGGATCCGCTGTTTGAGACGATACTCTCTTATGTCGATGCCCCCGATGTCGATAAAGACGCACCATTTTCCATGTTGGCAACCATACTGAATTCCGACCCGTATCTTGGCCGTATCCTTACCGGGCGTATTTACAGTGGCCGCGCGCGCGTCGGCATCCCTATCAAGGCGATTAACCTCAAGGGGGAAATTGTTGAACAGGGACGGATGACCAAACTGCTCTCCTTCCAAGGCATCAAGCGCGTCCCCATTACCGAAGCAGAGGCAGGCGATATCATCTGCATTGCCGGACTGGAACACGCCTCTGTGGCGGATACTATAGGCGAATTGAGCGTTAACACGCCGATAGCGTCAACACCGGTGGATCCTCCGACCATGGCCATTACCATCGCAGTAAATGACTCTCCGCTCGCCGGGAAAGAAGGTAGCAAAGTCACTTCGCGCCTCATTGCCGAGCGCCTGTTTGCAGAAGCGGAAAGCAATGTAGCCATTTCCGTCAAGGAAACAGATGGCAAGGATGCGTTTGAAGTAGGCGGACGCGGCGAATTACAACTGGGTGTGCTTATTGAAACCATGCGCCGCGAAGGGTTTGAGGTGTCTGTATCGCGCCCGCGTGTCTTGTTTAAGCAAGACCCGGATACCGGAGCCAGACTGGAGCCGGTCGAGGAAGTGGTTGTGGATGTGGACGAACAATATACCGGCGTCGTGGTGGAGAAAGTATCGTTGCGCAAAGGTGAAATGGTAGACATGCGACCTTCGGGCGGCGGCAAGACCCGTATTATCTTCCATGTACCAGCCCGTGGGCTCATCGGCTACCAGAGCGAATTCTTGACGGATACACGCGGCACCGGCATCATGAACCGACTGTTTCACGGCTATGCACCTTACAAGGGAGACATTCCCGGACGTAGAAATGGCGCGCTTATCTCCACCGATGCCGGGGAAGCGGTTGCCTATGCCATCTGGCAGTTGCAGGAACGCGGCATGATGTTCATCAATCCGCAGGATAAGGTATATGAGGGCATGATCGTCGGCGAACACAGCCGTGATAACGATCTGGAAATCAATGTACTTAAGAACAAGCAGCTCACCAATATCCGCACCACCAGCAAGGATGAGGCAATCCGTTTAGTCCCCCCTCTTTTGATGACGCTGGAGCAGATGATTTCCTATATCCAGGACGACGAACTGGTAGAGGTAACGCCAAAATCCCTGCGTTTGCGCAAAAGGTTCCTTGATGCCAATGAACGCAAGCGTATGAGCCGTGAAAGCAAACGCGAGGCCTCTTAAAGGACGAGGCAGGCTGAACTGCATGGTTTGGCGGCTACGAAGAGTTATCTGTGCCTGATAACTTTAATAATTATATAATATATTTTTCATGGATTAGTCATAATCATATGTTATTTTATATGTGTAAACTATTATAAAAAAGGGCTGTATATGATAAAATATACGTTAAATTTGACAAACAGCCTATGCGTCTTATGTTCTCGTTTATCCTTTATCATATCCCTTTGTATTGCCCTCTGCATATTTTCTGCTCAGACTAGTGATGCTGGTTCCCCTTCGAGCAAATGCTCTGATGCCGCAGCGGTGGGAGCGACGACGCCACGAGTATATAATGAATGCACCAATGCAGCCAGTTGGTGCAGCAGAATATGCGGTACAGGCTGGGATGTAACGGTGCATGAGGCCGCCGACTGCTCTTATCAGTGTAAATGCAACCACCAGGGATGCGGTAGCAACAATGGAAATAGTAGCAGTAGCGGCGGCGGCAATGGTAGCAGTAGCAGTGGTGGTAACGGTAGTAGTAGTAGTAGTAGTAGTGGTGGCACCACCACTGGCCCCGGAGGAACTCAGGAATGTAACGCAATCAGTGGTGGCACATCCTCCGGTTCATCCTGCATCTGCAATATTAGCGCTACCGGTTTTAATAATGATGGCACCAGCGTGTGCCCTCACGCAACGGATAATGGAGTTCCCCTTAACACGTATGACTGCTCGGCAGTAGCGCCAAAAGGTTGCGGCCCAAATTGCTGCGGCAACTCTGGCAACGCTAATTGCCAGAGCGGTTGTAACAGCAGGTAATTTTCTGTTTATCGTTTAAGTGCTCAATCTCGGCACCGTATGAGCCGTAAAACCCTGCGGAGCTTTGTGGCATCGCAGGGTTTTGTTAGGTAATCGAATATGCATAGGTCGTGCGTATTTTTCAGATAGCTAAAATGCTTATACTCCGTCAGGATAATGATAGGTACGCTGCGTATTTCACCGCTCATGTCCGTCATATCGTTGAGCACCTCAAAGCCGTCCAAGCATGGCAGTCCTAGATCCAGCAGAATCATGTCCGGTGTCGGCCTACCTGCGAACACACCGCTACGCATAAGGTAGGGCAACACCTCGTTTCCTCTCTTCAGGCGCTCCAGCGTATAAGGAACCTGTATCTCGTCGAGCATCATCTTGATGTAGGCGGCATCACTGGAATTATCCTCTACCAGCAGGATATTGTATGGCACAGCAGTATTATAGAAAAATGCATTGGACAATGTCTGTGCAGTCTGGATCATAAAAATGCTCAATTAAATCGTTGTTGCCTGCTCAATCATGAACTTAATTACAAAGCCGCTTTCCTTTCCCTTTTCCACACAATGCCTTGCCCCGCACAGGATAGCCTGCTGCCGTAGCTGGGGATCATTCACCCCGCTATAGACAATAATCGGAATATCCGGGCGGCTGCCATGCAGGGCCGATACGGTTGCAACCCCGGTGCTATCCAGCAGGTTCAAATCCAGAAGCATCAGAGAGAACGATTCGCTGTCCAGTGCAGCGAGCGCATCGGCAAGGCGTGATACGGTCGTAAAGTCATAGCGGATAAAAGAAAGGGATGTTCCCAGCATCTGCTGAATAAGACAGGCATCGCTTGCACAGTCTTCCACCAGAAGAATCTTCTGTATATCAAGTGCCATAACAGAATTTACATGCTTAGGTTTATTATATTCATAATAATACAATTTTATTAACATATAGTTAAAATTGTAATTCTATTATAAATAAAAACTTATAGTTGTTTTTATGCTGATATTATAAAGTTTACGATTTCGATCCTGAGTGTAGTGTCTCACGCGGTGATTTACCTCTTTTTTTACTCCAGAGCCTTCCTGTCCTGCACGAGAAAACACTACACCCCAATATAATGGCTAGTATGCTTTTCGTTTCACGCCTGCAGTGTTTTAGCCGTATTACCCATAGTAAACTTTGCGTGAAACGGCACACTAGCTTAAGTATATTACCCGCTTACACATATGTTAAAAATACAACTATAGATTTATTTATATATGCCAAATTGAGATTCCAACTTTACTTACTATCTCAATACGTGTATTTATAAATATATATTATAGGATAAGTTGAATGAATATTTATGCTAGCCTTATTGAAATTCTGCTTGTGGAGGATAATCCTGGGGATGTGGAACTCATGCATGAAGCATTCAGTGATTCAAAAATCAGCAATAGCATACATGTTACAGGGGACGGAGAGGCAGCGCTGGATTTTCTCTACCAACGCAATGGTTATGAAAACGCTGTGAGACCGGATGTCATATTTCTTGACATCAACCTGCCTAAAAGAGATGGTAAGGAAGTGTTGAATATCATTAAAAATGATCCTCTCATTAAAGCTATACCAGTCGTCGTCATGACCGGCTCGGCAGCGGAGCGTGACATCCTGAAAAGCCATCGGATCCACGCCGATTGTTACATCACGAAGCCGGTGACGCTGGCTTCCTTCCTGGAAGTCATACGATCCGTGGGGGAGTTCTGGCTGGGAGCAGTAAAACTTCCGCCGCGTTCCGTCGAGCAAGCAGCATAAAGGTGGTGTATGGCAACGCAGGACCCGATATTGCCAGACCCACTTGAAGCCGTAAGAAACGAACTTAATGACTTTACCTATACCGTATCGCATGACTTAGGCGCGCCGTTGCGTTCAGTGGTCAGCTTCTCCAAACTGATACAGCAAAAATATGAGCACTCCCTCGATGATAAGGGCAAACACTACCTCGAATTCGTGACAAGCGGCGGCGAAAAGGCGCAGGCGATGCTGCAAGGACTATTGCAGTATTCACGCCTGCGCACCCAGGCAAAGCCGCCGGAACCCGTCAATATTTCCGCGCTTGTCGAAAAATGCCGAATTGCATTGAAGGACAGAATTTCCGCGTGCGCTGCGTTCCTGATTGCCGATAGCCCCCTTCCTATCATAGAGGCAGATCCCGATCAGTTGTTCATGCTTTTCATGGCGGTGCTCAATAACTCCCTTACCTACCGCAGGCCAGATGTTGCGCTGCGCATCGTGATTACCGCCTCCGAAACACAGGATAACTGGAAGTTCACCATTGAGGATAACGGCATCGGTATCCCTGCAGCGCAAAGTACGCGTATTTTCGGCCTGTTCAAGCGCCTGCATACGGATGAGGAGTATGCCGGCATCGGAATGGGCCTGACACTTTCCCGGCGTATTGTCGAGCGTCATGGCGGCACCATTGGCACCCTACTCGCGGAAAGCGGCGGCGTGCTGTTATGGTTTACATTGGCAAAATCACAGACGCATCACCCAAAGGAGGCTTCCCGTGACTGACTCCCTCCCCTCACTTGTCCGGATATTACTGGTTGAGAACTCACCGGATGACGCAGCGCTTTTTCGTGCCTGGCTCGAAGAATCTGACAACAAGACATATGAAATACACCATGTCGGCACCGTGGCTGGCGCACAAATTGCGCTGGGGAAAGGTACATTTCAGGCAATTATGCTGGATCTGTCGCTACCGGATGCCGATGAACTTCATGGGCTACAGATCATTCATAATATGGCGCCGACAGTTCCTATTATCATCCTGACCGGAAACGATAACGAGTATCTGGCGCTTGAAGCGGTGGAAAGCGGTGCGCAGGATTACCTGGTCAAGGATAAAATGGACAGTGAAAGCATACGGCGAGCCATACATTACGCCATCCACCGAAAAACCTTTGAAAGCAGCATCCTCCATCAGGCGAATTTCGACAGGCTTACCGGCCTGGCAAACCGGATGCAATTCGATAGCCGCCTGAATATAGCGCTGGGTCGCACTGCACGATCCGGGGCAGGCATCGCCCTCCTGTTCCTCGACCTGAACGGCTTCAAGCAGATCAACGATACGTTCGGACATCCGGCAGGGGATCAGGTACTCAGGGAAATCGGCCGCAGGATTAGCAGTTGTGTCCGCCCTTACGATACGGCGGCACGGCTGGGCGGCGATGAATTCGCGGTGCTGGTGGAAGGCATCTCGGAAGAGCGTGACTGCATGACGGTCGCGCTCAAGCTGATCCAGGAAATTAGCGCGCCGATAACCGTAGACACGCAGGAAGTGACGGTAGGCGTCAGCATCGGAATTGAAGCCTGCACCGATGCGGATATCCTGACCGCGGAGGAGATCATCAACCATGCCGATAACGCGATGTACTCGTCCAAACTCAAAGATGGCAGCAGCTATTGTTTCTATACCCATGATATGGAAGAAACCAACAAGCGGCGCATACGGATGGAAACGGAGCTGCGCAAAGCCATCGCCCATGAAGAGTTGACGCTCTGCTACCAGCCCAGGCAGTCGCTTGTCACCGGAAAAAGCTGCGGCGTGCAGGCGCTGATACGCTGGAACCATCCCGAACGCGGCCTCATGCTGCCGGGGGAATTCATCGGCATCGCCCAAGACATACACATGCTCGAACAGATCGAAGCATGGGTGCTGCGTAAGGTATGCCAAGATATACAGCGGTGGCACGATATGGACCTGCCCTTTATCCAGGTGTCCGTCCATCTTTCCTCCAAGCTCTTTGAGTCGCCAACCTTCATTAAAATGATGCAGTCCCTCATTGAGGAAAATGCAATCGATACCGATCAGATATCGCTCGAATTGCCTGAAAAAGTATTTCTGCTTCCCGACGCGGCGCATGCTTGCATCCTGGCTGAACTTTACCGGCTGGGCATCAGCGTCACCATGAACCAGTTTAATATCCAGACGTCTTCCCTGCAGTCGCTCAAAGCCATGGCGCTCAGCGAAATAAAGCTCGGGCAGGATTCCGTGGAATATATCGGAAGCAATAGCAAGGATAGGCTGGTGGTAAAAGCCATTATAGGCTGTGCGCATTCTCTGGGACTGAGGGTGATAGCCTGCGGTGTGGAGTCTGAATCCCTGCGCGATATTCTCAAGGAAGAGCGCTGTGACACTATTCAGGGCTTCATCTTCAGTCGCCCCATGCCCGCAGCCTATCTCGAACATTGGTTACAGAATGCAGGCGATCTGCCGCTATCACCCCATGCGGTTCCTGATCAGTCATTACAGTATAACTAACCCCACTCTTTCACCCGCGCCAGATGCGCATAGTCATTATACCGCCCGCTATAGGCCGGAACCGGCATCGCGCGATAAGGAAAATCCGGGTTATTGTATTTTTGAATCAAGGTTTCCAGTCCCTGTCTCGCCGTCTTTATCAGATCAACAATTTTTTCAGGAGGAATCTTTTTAATCCTCCCTCCCTCTCCCCCCCCCCTGCAATTGCCAGTATTCAAGAGAGGCTATTTTTATGGGAGGAACGCTGCCCCCGCTTTCACTCCGCGAAACCTCCCCTGCAGGATCGTCGGCTATACCTTCTCCGCATCTTCTCGCACCTTGCTGTAATTCTTGCATAATCACCGCCAGCAGCAGCAACTGGCTTGCAAGCCCGTTCTCTATATCCATAGTAGTTGGCAGCGCCCCGGTTTTATAATCAATAATCGCCAGGATTCCGTCTTTATACTCCTCTATACGATCGGCGCGGCCTTTAAGGGTGAAGTTTCCAAACGCGCATTTTCCGTCCACTTCCGTGGCAATCTGCTGGATCGCCGGACGCCGTCCACGTTCGCACTGGAGAATGAATTCAGCTATCTGCACGAAACGCGGCCACCACAACGCCCGCACGCGATCATTCTGCAACAACGCCTGCAACGCCTCCTGTCCGTATTGCAGCAATGTTTCGTAAGGCTTATCCGGCAGGACGGAGGGGTAGGCACGGACAAACGCCTCAAGCGCCTTATGCGCCGAAGTGCCGAAATCCGCTCCATTCAATTCGCGCATCATGGGATCCAGCGGATATAAATCCAGAATCAGCGCTGCATACAGCGCATACGGATTCCTAAGCCACGTCTCCACCTGCGTCACGGATATCGTCATGGGTCTTGCGGCAAGCGGCGGTTTGGGCACGGGCGCAGCCACCGGAACGACTTTAGCAGGAAAATCGAGAAGCCTGACCCTCTCACACCACGCATTATCTTCTATCAGGGACTGGGCGAAGAATTTGGCAAGCAGCACATCCAGCTTCAGCAACCAGCGTGATGGCGTGGTTTTCGTTCCGCCCGTTTTCTCCGCACGCGTAAGATAGACTTCCGGAGCGCTCGCCAACATGAAGAAGTCATGTGCAGCAAGGCCGATGCTTCGCTCCGGCGCGGGCAGGCCAATCCCGGCGCGCATGGGACGATTGAGCCAAGGATCGGCAGTGATGTCTGGCGGCCAGCTTCCTTCATTGAGCCCACCCAGTATAATCCGGTCACAGGATTGCATCCTCGCTTCCATCGCCCCCAAAATCTTCAGACGTGGATGGTTCCCATACTCAGGACGGAACACCTGGCCTGCCAGCAAGGTGTCGAAGATCTCCGGATAGCTTGGAGTTGCAGGTTGCAGGTTGCAAGTTGCAAGTTGAATCTCGGCCAGCAATTTAGAAATAGTCTCTGCCTCAGGGCCATCCCATAGCCCATCTCCTGCAAGGGCTTCCGCACATTGCAGGTGAGCGGCGACGAGAGGTTGAAGGTTGCAAGTTGCAGATTGCAGATTAGCAATGAATGGGGAAAATGCTTTCTCAATATTTTGCATTAATTGCTTCACCCCATCCGAAACACCACTTGCAACTTGCAACTTGCAACCTGCAACCGACTTGCGCAATACCAGCAGCTCATATTCCCGCGCCGCTTCCAGACACGCAATACGTTCCATCCCCGACCTTGCAAGCGGATGCTTGAGCAGCGAGACCAGCTTTACCGCATCCATACCGCTTGCCGCGACTTCCGCCACCAGCCGCAGGAAGACGGCGATAGGGGTCTGCAGCAATGGCTGACCTGCCGAGTCATCAAGGGTGACGCCGAAGCGTTTCATGATGGCGCATACACGGCGGGCAAGCGCACGGTCATGGGTCACAAGCGCCGCCGTTTTCCCCGGATGCTCGAGCGTCTCACGCAGCATCAGCGCTATGACGCCCGCCTCTTCCTGAATATCCGTGCAGATAATCCGTTTCATTCCCTGCAAGGCCTTGGGCATATCCATATCCAACGCCTGCCAGCCCTCCAGCATTTCCGCCGGACGCATGATTTCAGAGAGCAACTTGACTCGCTCTTTGCAACCTGCAACCGGTAACCGGCAACGTATCTCCTGCGCCTCATCCACCTTCAGCCTGCGAAGCAACGTATGCATTCCCCATTGCGGGTGGCTTTCAGTAATATTTTCTAAATATGCTTCTCCTGCCTGCGTATCAAAACCCGGCAAGACAATCATGCCCTGCGGCATGGCGGCAACGCTGGCGATGACGTCGGCGCTCGCCGGAATACTGCCGGTAGTCCCCGCCACTATCACCGGGTGTTCCGGCGGGGCATCACGCCAGCTTTTCGCCAGAGCGACGAGTATCTGATTACGGTAACTGGCACCGCTCACCATATTTTCTTCCTTCGCGATCTGCGGCCAGTATTCCGAGATGATTTTCAGAAATTCTACCGTTATCTGCCAGTGACTGGCAAAATCCTCCGGCACCAGGCGAATAAGATCCTTTAACGCAACCTGCTCGCGCTCCAGCTCATCAAACAGCCGCGCCAGCTCCTGCGCCAGACGCAGCGCATGATCCATACGGGAATGGTTATGGCGTTGAATAAGCTGTGCGATGATGAACAGACGTTTAAAATCGAATTGCTCCGCAGAAGGAGGGGCAAGATCCAGGTTACGGGTTGCCAGAAGCATCCCTTCATCGACATCGCCAATAGGTTGCAGGCGCGGCAATAATAAAGCCTTGCCGCCACTTGCACGTAGAAACGCATCGCGCAGGGCAATGCAGGCACGGCGGGTGGGAAGCAGCATCAAGACGCGTGATAATCCGGTAGGCGTAGCATCACACTTCTCCAGCACCCATTGTGCCAACGTATCGGTAAAAGGAGAATCGGCAGGAATGGTATAGATGTTGTTGGGCATGATGGAACCCTATATCATCTTCACTTCTTCGTCATTCCCCGAATTTGCCAGACGAAAATTAAGCACTGGCCTGCGGAAAAGGCTTATCCGTTACTTCCGGCGGCAGCTTGAAACGGGTGTTTTCGGTGATACCTTCCAGCCGTCGCACTTCGGACGGACGTAAATCCCGCAGGTGCGCTATCACGTTCTCCACGAGGACTTCCGGCGCGGAGGCCCCCGCGGTGATGCCGACCGTGCTGGCACCGTCAAGCCATTCCGGATGAATCGCAGCGGCATCGTCAATCAGATAGGAAGTCACACCCATTTCCTCCCCCATATCGCGCAGGCGGCTCGAGTTGGAGCTGTTCGCCGATCCGATAACCAGTATCAAATCCACATGCTGTGCTAACTCGCGCACCGCATTCTGCCGGTTCTGGGTCGCATAGCAGATATCGCGCAGATCGGGGCCTTTAATCGTGGGAAATTTTACTTTAAGTGCAGCAATGATTTCCCTTGTATCGTCCACGCTGAGCGTCGTCTGGGTGACATAAGCGAGGTTATCGGGATTCTTCACCTGGAGGGAAGGTATATCCTTCACCGATGCGATCACCTGCATAGGCTGCTTCACCCGCCCTACCGTTCCTTCTACTTCCGGATGCCCGACATGGCCGATGAGAATAAGCTCACGGCCTTCGGCCTCATAACGCTGCGCTTCCTTATGCACTTTCGTCACCAGCGGGCAGGTCGCGTCAATGATCGGCAGATCACGCAGCTTTGCGGAATTCTCGACTTTTTCGGAAATGCCGTGCGCGCTGAACACGGTAATCGCGCCATCGGGAATCTGGCTTACCTCATCCACAAAAATTACGCCCTTGCCACGCAAATCTTCCACCACCCATTTATTATGAACTATCTCATGGCGCACATAGACCGGCGGCCCATAAATCGTGAGCGCCTTCTCTACAATCTCGATGGCGCGCTCCACCCCCGCGCAGAATCCGCGCGGCTGGGCGAGTATAATGGTCAGTTTATCCTTCATGTATCATTCCTTTTTCTGGGCTGGAAGCACTGGCAACATTGCGCCTGCCCATCCTGCCTGCCTTGTACGCCAGCCTTCCGGCAATTACGGCATGCTTCATGGCAGCAGCCATCATGATCGGGTCCTGCGCCTCTGCAATAGCAGTATTAAGCAACACCCCGTCACAGCCCAGTTCCATGGCGATGCTGGCGTCCGACGCGGTGCCGACTCCTGCATCCACCAATATAGGCACGTTTGCATTTTCCACAATGGTACGGATGGCAAGCGGGTTCTGAATACCAAGACCCGAGCCAATCGGCGCGGCCAGCGGCATCACCGCGACGCAACCGGCAGTTTCCAGCCGTTTCGCCACCACCGGATCATCGCTGGTGTAGGCCATGACCTGAAACCCGTCTTTTACCAGAATCTCCGCTGCTTTCAGTGTCTCCTGTATATCGGGGTAGAGCGTTTTCTTATCGCCGATCACTTCCAGCTTCACCAGAGTCCAGCCCCCCGCTTCCCGGGCAAGACGCAGGGTACGCACCGCTTCCTCCGCCGTGAAGCACCCGGCGCTATTGGGAAGATAGGTATAATGCTCCGGGTCCAGAACATCCTGTATCGAGCCCTTGTCGCCTGCAAGACTCACACGGCGCAGCGCCACCGTAATGATCTCAGCACCCGATGCGACAATCGCCGCCTGTGCCTGAGAAAAATCCTTATATTTTCCGGTTCCCACCAGCAGGCGCGACGTAAATCTTCGCCCGGCGATTATCAAGTCATCATTACTCATCTTGTCTCTTCTTTACTTAATCATTCTCCAAAGACCCACCCTCTCACCGTCATTGCGAGCGTAGCGAAGCAATCCAGATCTTACCACTGGGATAGGTTTCTGGATTGCCGCGCCGCCTGCGGCGGCTCGTAATGACAAAATTCTATCCGCCGCCTATAAACTGCACGATTTCAATTTTGTCACCTTCGCATAAAATGGTCTGATCGTAGAGCGAACGCGGCACAATGGCGTGATTGATCTCTATCGCCACCTTGCGGATATTGAGCGCAAGCCTCTCCACCAGACCGGCCACAGTCCTTACCTCATCCAGCTTTTGTGCTTCCCCGTTGATATAGACCTGCATCCATGCTACCTAGAAAACCTTATGAAAAACACCTTCTATATCACCACACCCATCTATTATGTCAACGATCTCCCGCATATCGGCCATGCCTATACTTCCGTGGCCTGCGACGTTCTAGCACGGTTCATGCGGCTTGCCGGACGCGATGTCAGGCTCCTGACCGGCACCGACGAACATGGCCAGAAAGTAGAAAAATCCTCGCAGGCCAAAGGCATAGCCCCCAAGCAGTTTGTAGACGAAGTATCACGGCATTTCCGCGATCTGGCTAAATTAATGAACATCAGTAATAACGATTTTATCCGCACCACCGAGCCGCGCCATATCAAGGGAACACAACTGCTTTGGCAAAAAATGCAGGAGAGCGGGCATATTTACCTCGGCAGCTATGCGGGCTGGTACGCGGTGCGCGATGAGGCATTTTACGCGGAATCCGAGTTGGTAAACGGCAAGGCCCCCAGCGGCGCGGAGGTGGAATGGGTGGAGGAGCCGAGTTATTTCTTCAGGCTTTCGGCATTTCAGGACAAGCTGCTTAAGTTTTATGAAGAGCATCCCGATTTCATCATGCCGCAAAGTCGTCGCAATGAAGTCATTAGCTTCGTTAAAGGCGGGTTGAAGGATTTATCCATTTCGCGCACTACCTTCAACTGGGGCATCCCGGTGCCGGGTGATGAAAAACATATCATGTATGTCTGGCTGGATGCGCTCGCCAATTATATCACCGCGCCCGGTTACCCGGATGGAGAGGATTATAAAAAATTCTGGCCCGGCATGCATATGGTGGGCAAGGATATATTGCGCTTTCATGCGGTTTACTGGCCGGCATTTCTGATGTCCGCCGATCTGCCGCCGCCCAGACGCGTATTCGCGCATGGCTGGTGGACAATTGAGGGCGAGAAAATGTCCAAATCGCTCGGCAATGTCGTTGCGCCTTCCGAGCTGGTGGAAACATACGGCCTTGACCAGACACGTTATTTCCTGATGCGCGAGGTGCCGTTCGGCAATGACGGTAATTTCGCCCGCGAACGCATGGCGAGCGTGATTAATTCGGAACTGGCCAATAACGTCGGCAACCTCATCCAGCGCACGCTGAGCATGATCCACAAGAATTGTGGCGGAGTGGTGCCGGACGCGCAAGGCGTAGCAAAAGACGAACGGGATATGGCTTTCCTGCAAAAAGCGCAGGTAACGGATAGCGTAACGCATCAGGACGTGGAAAAACGGTATTATGACTGCAAATTCAATGAAATCCTTGCCGACATCATGCACATCGCCAGCGAAGCGAACCTCTATATTGATACCAAAGCGCCGTGGAAGCAGAAGAAAATTGACGAGAAACTTATGCAGGCGACACTCTATCACCTCGCCGAGGCCATACGCTGCATTGCCATCATGCTGCAGCCTTTCATACCGGACAGCGCCGCAAAGATACTGGTAATGCTCGGCTATGCGGAAGAAAAGGCAGCAAAAGGCATATCATTTTCCGAGCTTGCGCCGGAATATGCGCTAAAGTCCGGTACGGTTATCGCACCACCGCAGCCGCTGTTTCCAAGGATTGAGATTTGAACGCTATTGTTTTGCTATTCCTTGATTTCGAGATGTAATAGCCTGCATTACGCTTTCTAGGTTTTCTTTGACTTGTTCATCACCTGATATAAAAAGCCGAAAAGCGGGAACGCGTATATGCTCTAATCTACCAACGTCCGGAGGAGGCGATGCAGGAACAAAACCTTGACTATTAAGAAATTCACCTAGATCATGTCGTGGATCTCCTTTAGGATATTGGGCCATTTCTGCTTGGCTTCGGAGGACTATTCTACTTGGATCTTCAAGAACAGTTAAGGCAAGGATGCCTTTTTGTATTTCTTCAATTTGAAAACTATCAATTGGTAGTTTTTGTATAGTATCAGGAATTCGTGGCTATATAGGTTCTCTGGGACTAACCATATTTTTTTCCTCGTACATAAATTATGTATTTTAGCAGTTATTCACTATATAGTATTTTTGCTAACAAAATATTAATTTTTTGTTAAATAAATATAGGTTTCTAGTATTAAGAATTAGATAGATATAGAATTATTTTTTGCTATGCATCTTATCGACTCGCACTGCCATCTCAATTTCCCAGACTTTAAGAATGATCTGGAGACAGTGATCACACGCGCGCGGGAAAATGGCATATCCGTTATGCAGACCATCTGTACTGAAGTCGAAGAATTCGAGGAAGTACATGCCATTGCTGAAAGACATGACGGTATTTACTGCTCGGTCGGGGTACATCCCAATGAGTCCGGGATTAAGCAACCAGCCGATTTACAATATTTGCTGGATAAAACCAGGCATCCTAAAGTTACCGGCATCGGCGAAACCGGGCTGGATTACCATTACGAAAACAGCGACCGCAGAATCCAGCAGACAAGCTTCCGCATCCATATTGATGCCGCCCGTAAATCCGGCCTGCCGCTGATAGTGCATACGCGTGATGCGGACGAAGACACCATCGCCATACTGGAAGAAGAAATGCAGAAAGGCCGCTTCACAGGAGTAATACATTGTTTTACTTCTTCACGGAAGCTGGCGGAGAAAGCTATTGAACTGGGATTTTATATCTCGCTTTCCGGCATCATTTCGTTTAAAAATGCACAGGACATCCGGGATACGGTCAAAATCCTGCCTCAGGATCGCCTGCTCATCGAAACCGATGCGCCATTCCTTGCGCCCCTGCCCCATCGCGGCAAACGCAATGAACCGGCGTTTGTACACCACACCAACGCGAAGCTGGCCGAAATATTGGAAAGGAAAGAAGAAGATTGCGCGGCGCTTACCGCTGCGAATTTCTTCCGGCTGTTTGATAAGGCCCAACCTCTATGAAATACCCGTTATGAAAGTCACCATCCTCGGCTGCGGCGCGTCCTCAGGCGTACCACTTATCGGTTGTGAATGCGCGGTATGCAGATCTTCCAATCCTAAAAACAAGCGCACTCGTGTTTCCATCCTTATTGAGCATAAAAACACTACCATATTGGTAGACACCTCGCCCGATATGCGCGAACAATGCCTCCGTCACAGCATTAAAAAAGTGAACGCCATCATTTATACCCACGCGCATGCAGATCATATCCATGGCATAGACGATACCCGTGGCTTTAACTACCAGAATAACGCGCCGCTGGATGTGTATGGCGACGTAACTACTTTGAAACAGATACAGGAGCGATTCAGTTATTGTTTTCTTCCCCCCAAACCTGCGCAGACCGGCTGGTATCGCCCATGCCTTACCCCTATCCCTATCGAGCCGCCTGCGGCTTTTACCATCGGGGATATTGAAATTCTACCGTTTTGGCAGACACATGGGCAGAGCAAGACTATCGGCCTGCGGTTTGGCAATTTCGCTTATTCCACCGATGCTAACGGCTTTCCCGAAGCATCCTGGGAAATCCTGAAAGGGATAGACATCTGGATTGTAGACTGCCTGCGTTATGACCCCGCCCCTACCCATTCCCATCTTTCCATGACGCTGGAGTGGATCACGCGGGCAAAGCCGAAATCAGCCTATCTTACCCATATGAACCATGAATTGGATTATGATGTACTAGTACGGACACTGCCCGAAAATGTATTTCCCGCTTATGACGGGCTGGAAATTATCGGCAATTACTGAAACGTCGCGCCGACCATAGCCGGATCACGACGGTCAGCCTCCTGTATGGGAGTCCGAGCATCGCGACTGCTGGTAACAGGCGTTACAGACCCTACCCGCCTGGTATAGATAGATTCCTGAGGAGGTGTGAGCTCGCCATTTTGCCTCAGGCATTCCAGCCGTTCTTTTTTGTCCTGTATATGCTGCTCATCCATTTCACCCGCTCTTATAGACGATGTTTTTTGTTCCATATCCTGAGTATAGATTTTTGGCTGTTGCGGGTTAGCCGTCGTATTGGGAGCAGGCTGGTTTCTGCACTCCCGCAAATACTGTTCCACAGAATCAGCGGTAGTCACCGGCGGTATCTGTGCCCGGATATCTTCTACCGAAACTCCTTGGCACTGCGCCAACTGGCTTTCCAATTTTGCCTCTCTTGCCACCGTTGCGTCATGCAGGTTAATAGCCTTCGTGGCGGCTATATAACCTTCTCTAGCCCCTTTTACCTGAAAAAAATGGCTCAATAGACTCGCTAGCACAAATGACAAAAAAGCAGTTGTGCCTATAGCACTTCCGCCCTGAGGTGCCGGCCTGCCATTGTTGAATTTAGGATAGAGCCATTCAATAATCGGCTTGCTGCCATATTTTTGATCGTGAACCCATTTTATCCCTTCTCTTGCCTTTCCAATAAGGCCTTTTGCTCCGGGAATTGGAAGCTTGTCGCCAAACTGCAAGGTCACAAACGTAGCGGCCCATATGATAGCGGTCCACAGGAACCCCACTGCCACCGTCATACCGGCGCTGTATACTCCCTTGCTTATGCCAAGGCTATTTTTGGCCTCCTTCTTTTTGTGAGCTTCAGCTTCTTGAGGCATTTCTACGTTATGATGCATGGGAATAATCCGCACGGTTTTATTTTATTGTAGCCTAAACAGCTTGACATTAGAATACCGTAAAATATGAAGATTTAATGACAATATCCCCTTTCCAACTGGCGATAGAACAAGCAAAAGCGGCAAGAATCCATGATGAAGTGCCCATAGGTGCTGTGATTATGGATGCAGCTAGCCGAAAAATCGTTTCCAGCGCCCATAATCTCACCGAATCCCGGTTAGATCCCACCGCCCATGCGGAAATGCTGGCGATACGTGAAGCGTGCCATACGCTTGGCAGCCCACGCCTGCATAACTGCGATATGTACGTGACGCTGGAGCCCTGCCCGATGTGTGCCCAGGCCATATCCTTCGCCCGCATACGCCGGCTTTATTTCGGTGCCTATGACGTAAAAGGCGGCGGGGTGGAAAACGGGCCACGGATTTTTCATCAAGCGACTTGCCATCACCGCCCCGAGGTTATAGGTGGTATGGAAGAGACCGTATGCGCTGATTTGCTGAAACAGTTCTTCGCGGAGAAAAGGTGATATGGAAGGAATAAACTGGTTGGGGCTCAAGACCTTATATAAGCGTGAGGTCTGGCGATTCCTGAAAGTCATCAACCAGACCCTGCTTGCTCCGGTAATTACTACATTGCTTTTCCTGGCAATTTTGACGTTATCCATGGGCGGCCACAGTGCACGGCTGGTGGAAGGCATCCCCTACCCTCAGTTCATCGCCCCCGGGCTTATCATGATGGCGGTCGTACAGAACGCCTTTGCCAATACGTCATCCTCACTGATGCTCTCTAAGATCCAAGGAGTTATCATAGACCTATTGATGCCGCCGCTTACCGGGAGTGAAATCACCTTCAGCCTGACGATGGGCGGCGTGACAAGGGGCGTGCTCGTAGGCATGGTGGTCGCAACCGCGGTATATATCTTCGTGCCGTATACGATCCATCACTGGGGACTTGCTCTTTTTTATCTGCTGGCTTCCAGCCTTATGCTTGCCATTATCGGGCTGCTTACCGGCATCCGCTCGCAATCGTTCGACCAGCTCTCCTCCATCACCAATTACATTATCACGCCGCTCTCCTTCCTTTCCGGCACGTTTTATTCCATACGGCAGCTTCCACAATTCTGGTATGATCTGTGCCACTTTAATCCCTTTTTCTACATGATAGACGGCTTCCGCTATGCCTTCACCGATTATGCCGACGGCTCCATTCCCACCGGTATCGCGGTCATATGCATTACCAATATTGTCCTGTGGACCTTGGCACAACACCTGATTTCCAGAGGATATAGACTTAAAACATGAGCGTATTCTCCACCACTATATTGACTTTGTTCCCAGAAATGTTTCCAGGGCCATTGGGATATTCCCTTGCGGGAAAAGCCCTGAAAAACAACCTATGGAATCTGGAAACCCTACAGATCCGAGATTTTTCCACCGACAAGCATCAAACCGTGGACGATACGCCTTATGGCGGTGGCGCGGGCATGGTCATGCGCCCGGATGTGTTGGATCGCGCAATTGCAGCAGCAAAAACCCGTGCGCCGGAAGCGACGCTGGTTTACTTTACTCCCCGCGGCGTGCCGCTGACTCAGAAAATCGTCCATGATCTGGCGCAAAAACAGTTAATTCTATTGTGCGGTCGCTTTGAAGGTGTAGATGAACGGGTACTGGAAACGCATAAGCCACTGGAAATCAATATCAGCGACGTGGTGCTCTCCGGCGGGGAAATCGCCGCGTTTGTCCTTCTGGATGCATGTGTGCGCCTACTGCCGGGAGTGATGGGCGCTGAAGACTCCTTAGCGGAGGAAAGTTTCGCCTTAAGCGGTGATTTTTCTGGACTATTGGAGTATCCGCATTATACTAAACCTCCCATTTGGAATGGCCGTTCTGTTCCGGAAGTGTTATTATCCGGCAACCATGCTGCCATCCGTAAATGGCGAATCCAAGAAGCCGAACGCTTGACAAAAGACCTGAGGTCTGATTTATGGGCGCGTCGCCCAATGGGTATAAAAGAATAAACGGATGGGCAAAAAGAATAAACAGGAATTGTTGTATGAACAGCTTACAGAAACTCGAACAGGAATACACCGCAAAGCTTGCTGAAGGAAAAACGTTTGATTTTGCCCCCGGCGATACCGTATGCGTCAATGTAAAGATTATCGAAGGTGAAAATGAGCGTATCCAGGCGTTTGAAGGCGTCTGCATTGCCCGCAGGAATGCCGGGCTCAACTCATCTTTCACCGTCCGTAAAATCAGCCATGGCGAAGGTGTGGAGCGTATTTTTCCCCTCTATTCCCCGCGTGTGGACAGCGTAACGCTGGTGCGCCGCGGCAAAGTCCGCCGTGCCAAGCTGTATTACCTGCGCGGCCTGACCGGCAAGGCAGCGCGTATTAAGGAAAAAAAGCGTGAGTTGGTTGAAACCACTGATGCTGCTTCCAGACAATAAATTCAGGTTCTAGTTTCTTGGTGCTAGGTTCTAGAGTCTGTAAAATCCAGCACCTAGAACCAAGTAGCTAGAACTCCCTATGAAGACCCTTTACGATAAAATTTTTGATGCGCATGCGGTGCATACGTCACCTGACGGTACTGCTATTCTTTACATAGATCGCCATCTGATTCATGAAGTTACCAGCCCGCAGGCATTTGAAGGTTTGCGCTCCGCAGGCCGCAAGGTACGCCGCCCGGATGCAACCTTTGCCGTTGCAGATCATAATGTACCTACCACCCCGGATCGCAAGGAAGGCATTAAGGATAAAACCGCGCGGATCCAGGTACAGACGCTGGAAGATAACTGCAGGGAAGCGGGCATTACCTATTTCCGCATGGACGACAAACGTCAGGGAATCGTCCATATCGTTGGCCCCGAACAAGGCCTGACCCATCCAGGCATGACCATCGTCTGCGGTGATTCACATACCGCGACCCACGGCGCGTTCGGCGCGCTGGCGTTCGGCATTGGCACTAGTGAAGTTGAGCATGTGCTGGCGACCCAGACTCTGATCCAGAAGCGCGCCAAGAACATGCTGGTACGGGTAGACGGCACGCTCGGCCTGGGCGTCACGGCGAAAGATGTGGTGCTTGCCATTATCGGCAAAATCGGCACCGCTGGCGGAACTGGCTACGTGATTGAATATGCAGGAGACGTTATCAGGGGGCTTTCCATGGAAGGCCGCATGACTGTCTGCAATATGTCCATCGAAGCAGGCGCACGCGCCGGGCTTATCGCACCCGATGAGACGACTTTTGCCTATATCAAGGGACGCCCGCATGCGCCGCAGGGAGCGGATTGGGATAAGGCCGTCGCGTATTGGAAAACGCTGGTTTCCGATGCAGGTGCAAAATACGATGCGGTAATCACGCTTAACGCGAATGAAATTGAGCCGCAAGTCACATGGGGAACCAGCCCGCAAGACGTACTGCCGATTTCCGGCTCCGTACCCGACCCGCAAGCGGAAAAGGACGAAAGCCGCCGCAGGAGCATGGAACGGGCGCTGGAATATATGGGCCTCTCTGCGGGCACCAAGCTTACCGACGTGCCGATTGACAAAGTGTTCATCGGCTCCTGCACCAATGGCCGTATAGAGGATTTCCGTGAAGCGGCAAAAATCGCCAAAGGCAGGAAGATTGCGAAGAACGTCATGCTCGCCATGATCGTTCCCGGATCGGGGCTGGTCAAAGAACAGGCGGAAAAAGAAGGGCTGGACAAGATCTTCATCGAGGCCGGGTTTGAATGGTGCGAACCGGGCTGCTCCATGTGCCTCGCCATGAACGCTGATAAGCTCTCCCCTGGCGAGCGCTGCGCCTCCACTTCCAATCGTAACTTTGAAGGCCGGCAAGGCCGCGGCGGCAGGACACACCTGATGAGCCCCGCTATGGCAGTAGCTGCGGCGGTTACAGGAAAACTTTCGGATGTAAGGAAAATATAGGAGAAGGTTAATCCCGCACAGGCGGAAATCTCTTTTGCCAGGTGAGTAAATTATGAAAGAGAGTTTTTATATTTATATCCTTGCGAGCAGACCAAATGGCGCAATTTACATTGGTGTGACATCAGATTTGATTAAGAGAGTTTACCAACACAAAAATGAAGTTACCAAAGGCCATTCAAGTAAATATAATATAAAGCAACTGGTATATTATGAAATATACGATAGCGCAGAAGAAGCGATATTAAGAGAAAAACGACTAAAGAAATGGACAAGGGCTATGAAGAACGATTTGATAAGCAGAATTAACCCGATATGGGAAGATTTATATTTACAACTGGCAACTGCTTGAGAGGCTTTCGTCATTCCTGCGAAGGCAGGAATCCCTGTAGCAAGTTTTCAGGCTTTAGATAAAGAGATTCCCGCCTACGCGGGAATGACGGTGGAGAGGATGATGGATTGAGAAGCAACTATTAAGCCAAGCAATAAGAACTCTAAAAATAAAGATTAAGGAATAGACAATAGAAAGATAAGCTGATGCAAAAATTCACCACCCTCACCGCCATCGCCGCGCCTTTGCCGATTGAAAATGTGGACACGGATATGATCATTCCCAAGCAGTTTTTGACCACCATCAAGCGCACGGGACTTAAGGAAGGGTTGTTTTACGAGATGCGCTATGATGTGAACGGCAAACGCAATGACGGTTTCGTGCTACACCGCGAGCCCTATACCCATGCGGAAATACTGGTGGCGCGGGATAATTTCGGCTGCGGCTCCTCACGCGAGCATGCTCCCTGGGCGCTGCTGGATTTCGGCATACGCTGCATTATCGCGCCGTCCTTCGCCGACATATTCTACAATAACTGCTTCAAGAACGGCGTGCTGCCGGTCGTGCTTCCCAAGGATGCGGTGGAGAAGCTGCTGCAGACTGCCGAATCCGGCCAGAAAATCAGCGTGGATCTCATGGAACAGAACGTCACCGCAGGTAATCACGCATTTTCATTCGATATCGATCCATTCCGCAAGCACTGCCTGCTTAACGGACTGGACGATATCGGCCTTACGATGGAGAAACTTAAGGATATTGACAGTTTCGAGCAAAAACAGAAATCCGTTACCCCCTGGCTATATACGAGTGGCGAGTGGCAAGTAGCAAGTGGTCAGTTATAATGTATTTCTACTTGTCACTAGCCACTTAATCACTTGTCACTAAATTATAAGGTTTAAAATTATGAGCGCAAAACATATCCTGCTTCTTCCCGGTGACGGCATCGGTCAGGAAGTGGTTAAAGAAGCAGAAAAAGTCATTGCCTGGTTTAACCAGAACCGAGGCACGCAGTTTACCACAAGCAAGGCGTATATCGGCGGCACGGCCTATGATAAGACCGGCACGCCACTGCCGCAGGAAACCCTCGATGCAGCACACAAGGCCGACGCCGTGCTCCTTGGCGCGGTCGGCGGCACGCAATGGGAATCACTCGATTACTCCCTGCGCCCGGAGCGCGGCCTGCTCGGCATCCGCAAAGCGCTTGGGCTGTTCGCCAATATCCGTCCGGCCATGTGCTTTGACGCGTTGGCTGATGCCTCGTCACTGAAACGGGACATCATCGCAGGACTGGATATTGTCATCGTGCGCGAGCTTACGGGGGATGTGTATTTCGGCACGCCGCGCGGCGTGGAGACCCTGCCGGACGGCACACGCAAAGGTATCAACACGATGGTATATACCAGCCCGGAAGTGCATCGCATTGCCCGCATAGCGTTTGAGCTGGCGGAGAAGCGCAACAAGAAGGTATGCTCGGTGGACAAAGCCAATGTGCTGGAATGCACGGAAATGTGGCGTGAAGAAGTGAAGAAAATACGCGATGCCGAATACCCGGACATTGCACTTTCCAATATGTACGTGGACAACGCCGCCATGCAGCTTGTGCGCAACCCGAAACAGTTTGATGTGATGGTTACCGGCAACATCTTCGGCGACATTCTCTCCGACTGCGCGGCGATGCTCACCGGCTCACTCGGCATGCTACCTTCTGCATCGCTTGGAGCAAAGGACAAGAACGGCAAGATCCCCGCCCTTTACGAGCCGGTACATGGCTCAGCGCCCGATATTGCAGGAAAAAATATCGCCAACCCGATTGCAACCATTTTAAGCTTCGCCATGATGTTGCGCTACTCCTTTGACCTGAACAAGGATGCGGAATCGCTGGAAAAAGCCGTTACCGGGGTGTTGGCGCAAGGTTTGCGCACCGCCGATATCATGCAGGAGGGAGCGCAGAAAGTCTCTACAACCGCCATGGGAGATGCTATACTCAAGACGCTGAGTGACTTGAATAAGCAGCAAAAAGTGGCCTAAAAGATAAACATAAACTCAATCAATGGAAATAATTCGGTATGTCATATAAAGTTGCAGTAGTAGGGGCCACGGGAAATGTCGGACGGGAAATGCTGGAAACGCTTTCGGCGCGCAAATTCCCAGTCAGTGAAGTGGTGGCGCTTGCGTCCAAAAAATCAAAAGGTAAGGAAGTCAGCTACGGCGATACCAAGATCCTGACCAGTCAGGTGCTGGAGGATTATGACTTCACCGGCACGGACATCGCCCTGTTTTCACCCGGTGCCTCCGTATCGAAAATCCATGCACCGCGCGCTGCTTCGCAAGGCTGTGTGGTGATAGATAATACCTCCTATTTCCGCATGGATAAGGATATTCCGCTGGTCGTGCCCGAAGTGAATGCGGAGGCGCTGAAGAATTTTCGCCATCGCAATATCATCGCCAATCCAAACTGCTCTACCATGCAAATGGTGGTAGCGCTGAAGCCACTGCATGACGCCGCTACGATAAAACGTATCGTGGTCTCCACCTACCAGTCGGTTTCCGGCGCAGGCAAGGACGCCATGGATGAGCTGTTTGAGCAGACCAAGGCATTATTCATGAACGATACTCGCGAGGCGAAGAAATTCACCAAGCGCATTGCTTTTAACGTCATTCCACATATTGACGTGTTCATGGAAGACGGCAGCACCAAGGAAGAATGGAAAATGGTGGAGGAAACCAAAAAAATTCTAGATCCCCATATTCAGGTGACGGCAACCTGTGTGCGCGTGCCGGTATTTGTCGGCCACTCGGAATCTATCAATATCGAGTTTGAACGCCCGCTTTCCGCTGATGAAGCACGCGAAATCCTGCATGATGCGCCTGGAGTGGCCGTAGTAGATCGTCGCGAGAATGGTGGCTACCAAACCCCGGCGGAAGCCACGGGCGAGGACGCGGTGTTCGTATCGCGCATTCGTGAGGATCATACGGTTACCAATGGGCTCAACCTCTGGTGTGTCTCCGACAACCTGCGCAAAGGCGCAGCGCTCAACGCCGTACAGATTGCCGAAGAGTTGGTCGCCAATTACGGGCTTTAATTTTCAGAAAAATCCTTTTCGATTTTTCTTGACTCCAAGCCCGTTATGCCTAGTGTTTGACCGCATATTTTCTGCACCTGTGGGGGTGTAGCTCAGTTGGTAGAGCATCTGCTTTGCAAGCAGAATGTCATCGGTTCGATTCCGTTCACCTCCACCAAACCATCTTTTTCATTAGAAAAAGCCTCAAGAACCCTGAATGGCAGCGCTGTACAGGGTTTTCGAAAATCATTTTTGTGAACGTAACTAAGACGCTTGGGAAATACCATTTTCTGAAGCAAGCGCTTTCTATCTAAATCCCCTATCTGCCACATATGTAAGGGATTGGAAATCAGGTGCATTGCCTCTCCCAAGGCATGTTCAAAGCTGATTGCGGAGATGGGCTTGCCATAGAGCTTGGCCTCAATCTCGGTTTTCCTGTCCTGTAGCTTGGTTATTTCCGTGTATAGAAGGTCTTTTACCTTATCGGGTGCCTTCTTTAAGTCTTTTACATAGTTATCTATATCATTCCCAATAGAGGCTAACTCTTTTTGCCATTTATTTTCTAGACTGCCACGCTCGCTTATATGCGTATTCCAAGCATCCTGCATAATAGCTTTAATCAGTTCAAGAACTTGTGGCGATGGAGTAAGCGATTCGAGCAGAGCCTCAAATTGAGTGTGCATCAATTCACGTTTGACAATCTTACTACGAAATACACAACTGGGATTGGCACAATAATAATACGGGTATTTGTTATGACGCCCACCAGACCAACAACTGGTCATCAGTTTATTACAGCCAGCGCACTCGACAATACCACGTAACGGAAAGTCGTCATTGCGCTTACCATATTTAGG
>JABDGA010000009.1:0-231 GCA_013286285.1 Alphaproteobacteria bacterium
CGACCTTTACGTGGCGCTCAAGCCTGTACTTCTCTTCAGTCTGGAGGATGCAGGGTTTTAGTAATACTATGCGTCATTGCGATTATATAATTTCTTCCTCCTTGTCATCCATAGGTTCCATAAAGCAGCAGGACCTCAGTTATATACTCATTCTCCTAAATAAAAAGACACCGTCATACCGGCGAAAGCCGGAATCTCAGGCTTTCTCCATGAGATACCGCTGTCAAGCAG
>JABDGA010000009.1:241-43554 GCA_013286285.1 Alphaproteobacteria bacterium
TTGGAATTTAGGCAAGTGAGTATATACAACAACGTCCCCTTGAGGGGGAGGATTAAGATGGGAGTTAAAAAACGCTTTAGACTATTTAGCAATTCCCGCCTGAAGTGGGAGTCGGCCTGCAGACCGTTTTCCATTTTTCATAGGGGAAATAGGTAATTGGTTCCAGAGGATCTTTGGGTGTAGCTTCGACAAACACCTCCCCGCCTGCTTTCATGACGCAGAAACGCGCCAGTATTTTTGTATAATCGGCGACGGTTATGCCCACTGCCACATCCCAGCATTCTCCACCCTCTATCGTCTTCAGTGCTTCTCCCCAGACTCCCAATACGCTGCCATCTTGCCTGGCTTCCACCTGGCTTTCCCATTTCTGCACTTCCGGTAAGTGTAACACCACGCTGACGGCGGAATCCGGGCTAGGCTTTGCCTCCGGCTTCGGCTTCTTTTCATGCCCTTCATGTCCTGCCTCTTCTTCAGCAGCCATGACAGGACACGCGAGTAACGCGAATACGACCAACACGATACCGGACTGCCTGACCAGACGAGAACAGCGTATATGCATAACACTACCTAACCAATAGACTTCCTCCGAAACTCACTGCAGCGATTTTCAGAGGAACTCTAATAAAAAAGGGGACTTTCGCCCCCCTTTCTCACGTTCGTATTAGATCGCCATTTATTTGGTGGTGATGCTGAGCTCGATATCCACACGGCGGTCTTCCTGCATGCAGGCATGAAGCTTGCCATCTTTGAGGCCTTTACATGCCGCAACTGCATCGCTCTTGCCGAGGGCGCGCATTTCCGTGTCGGTATGCTTGAAGCCATGCGAGTTCAGGTATTTCTTCACTGTCTCCGCGCGCTTCTTGGAAAGCTGCATATTATAGGAATCAGAGCCAATAGCATCCGCATAACCGGCAATCGTTACCGCAGCGATATGCTTGTGGTGCAGGGTTGCAAGCAATTTATCCAGCGACGCCTTGCCCTTTTTATTAAGCTCAGATTTGTTAAAGTCGAAATAAACTGAAGCAAGACGGGTATGGGTCTTCTTCTCCTGAACGACCGCCGCCACCTCACCACAGGCTTCGTCCTTTACGCCGTACATCGTGCGGACGCAGTTGCCGCGCTCGTCTTTTACCTGGTTATTGCGCGCATCATGCACAATAGCATTCGGAGTCTCGGCGATCGCGAATGCCGGAAACGCAACTGCCGCCATCAACGCTGCCGCAGAGATCATCGAAAGTGATTTGGTCATAGGGGTGCTCCTGTTAAAATCCCGTAATTTTATGATTTGCTTAATATTTCATGGTTTGGTTAAGGCGGTTGAAATGAACTAATATTTTGCTTAACATTGGAAATGTTGCACTATAAAAACAGATATGAGGGAGTTCATGCAATCGCTATTTCATCGTAGCGAGTAATATCACAACAGATGTGACAATTTTGCAGCAGCCGCGCAGAGTGAGTAGCAGGCTATGAGTAACGGGTAGCGTGATACCAAAATTCACGTTACTCATTACTTGTACTACCCATTACCTGAACTTGCCTTTATGCCCTCTGCCTATACCAGCTTCGTACTTTTCTTTCTTCTCCTTGTGTTTGGCCTGGCCAATGCGCCAGTATTCTATGATCCGGATACCGCGTGGCACCTGGCAAGCGGCGATGCCATTCGCCTGAGCCACGCCGTTCCCCGCCACGATAGCTGGAGCTTCACGGCAGGGACGGATAACTGGTACAATCTGTCATGGTTGTTTGATCTGGGGCTGGCGCAACTTTTTCATTATGGCAGTTTTTCAGCAGTGTATGCAATTACGATCCTTATCTTCGCCCTCAGCCTCACCCTGATGGCAAGACACGCCGTCAGGCGCGGTGCAAGTCCTATAATCGTATTGCTATTATTACTGCCGATCGCGCCGAATATCTATACCAGCATTCTTGCCCGTCCGAACCTATGCTCCATCCTGCTTACCGTCATATTTTACCTTATCCTGCACGATTATAGCCGGAATGGCAGGTTCTGCCGCCTGCTCCTGCTTCCGGGGCTGATGGCCTTTTGGGTCAACCTGCATGGCGGTTTCCTGCTTGCTTTTCCGCTTATCGGATGTTTTCTGGCAGGGGCAGTTCTGGAGCGCAACCGCACACATAGCACGGCGTATACCGCCATCCTTGCCTTATGCCTGCTCGCAACGCTTATCAATCCTTACGGTTTTGCTGTTTATTACGGCGCTTACCGCACCGTCGCCGCTGCGTTCAGCCATGTCCTCATGGAATGGAAACCAGTGGAAATCGGCCATAACCTGCCCATGACGCTTGTGCTGCTGCTGATGCTGTGCATCGGGGATTTTTCCGACAGGAAGATTCCATTCGCCGATCGCGCCCTTGCCGTCTTCATCCTTCTGCTGGCGCTCAGCAGCCTGCGCCACTGTGCGGTAGCGGCCTTACTGCTGATGCCCTATCTTGCCTTGCGCGCCACTTCTCTCGCCTATGGCAGCCGCATCGGCAAACGTATCCGAAACATAGATACCGCTATCATGGCGGACATGGGCAAAACCGATATACGGATGTTGGCGCTGGCAATGGTGCTGGCGGCAGGTGCGCTCATCGCTCTGCCCTGGCCGCGCGATGCCATACTCGCAGAACCTGCCGGTTTCAGGAAAGCACATTTCCCCGTAAAGGAAGCCGCCTTTATCGCGGATTACTATCCGGGATTACGTTTTCTCAACTCCTATAATATAGGCGGTTATCTCGATTATATATGGCAGGGAAAGGTAAAAGTCTTCGTGGATGGGCGTGCCAATAGCCTGTATAGCGATGATGTGCTCAATGATTATAAAGCGTTCACAGAAAACCATGGCTTCGGCGGACGCGCAGAAATGATTGCCGCCCAGTACCGGCTGGACGGCCTGATCATCGCCAATGACGATGAGGATGCAGGTTTATGGCGATGGAACCCCGACTGGAAAGTGGTGTACAGCGGCGATGCCGCAACAGTATATTTACATAAATCCTATTAGAGATTATGATGCATCTAACCATTAATTACTAGTACAGCCGATGGAATATAAGCCGTTTAACTACCGATGGCGTTCTGGTTTTACACTGCTTGAGCTATCGGTGGTGCTAGCTATTATCGGCGTTATCCTATATGGCAGCATGACCATATTGGTGGTAGGCGTCCAAAGCTCTCAGGTAAATTCAACCATAGCTACTATGGACGCGATAGAAAACGCGCTGCTTAACTTCCGCGTGGCATTTGGGCGGCTTCCTTGTCCTTCTGATCTTACAGCAACCGCCTCCAGTGCCAGCTATGGAATAGAGGCAGCCAATACCGGAAGCTGTACTAGTGGCTCACCAGCAGCAAATTTTATCGCAACCTCAGGTATTGCAGAAGGCGGCGTGCCCACCCGTGCGTTGCGCCTGCCCGACAGTTATATGTATGACGGCTGGGGGCATAAGTTACGCTATGCAGTGAATCCGAATGATACCCTTATCACGAGTGCGGCCTGCACTTTAAGTGGAACCCCCTCAATTACCATAAACGACGCATCCGGGGCGGCACGCAGCACGAATGCGGTTTATGCCATTATCAGCCATGGCGCCAACGGGCATGGCGGCTATACCTCTAACGGCATCGTGGTCAATACGGGAAGTACCAATGCGGATGAGCAAACGAATTGTCACTGCGGCAATACCGGTGCGCATACGGGGGGCGCGGGAGTACTATCTCCGACCACTTATGTTCAAAAAGCGCCAACAATAGCTACCGCTGGCAGTTTGCTTACTGCTTTTGATGATATCGTTACCTATAAGGAAGTCTGGCAGTTGATGACTTCAAGCCTATCGACAAACTCCCTAGGATGCATCGCCGGTCCTTATTACCGTACCATCACTATAGATCATACGAAAGTGGGGACGGTAAATAATACCGACCAGACGAATTTCCCTTTCCTTTTCGCAGGCACTTATTCTTACCTTGCCACTAGCGCGCATGGCGGTAACGCAAAAAATGCAAATGGCTATGATATCACTTTCACTTCAGACGCCGCAGGTGCTCATTTGTTGAACTTTGAACAAGAAAGCTATAACTCTACCACAGGAGCAGTGAATTATTGGGTTCAGATACCCACCGTTTCCCATACCACGGATACCGTAATCTATCTGCAATATGGCAATTCTTCCACCACGACTAACCAGGCCAATGTAACCGGCGTATGGGGGAGCTCTTATAACTCAGGTCTTGGTTATTACACTGGCAGTACCTATCAGGGCGTATGGCACTTTGGCAGTGGAATAAATAATGCGGGTCCCAATCTTGCCAATGGAGCCGCTCCAACGGATTCCACTCAGATATATCAGAACAATGCAAGTTATTGGTACCAATATGTTTCTGCAAGTTCTGCTCCCATTTTGAGTACAGGAACATCTCCTTGGGGTAGTGGCTCTGCTATCTACTTCAATAATCCCAGCTATAATGCTAACGTAATGGATATAGGGCAGCAGAATCAAAATGATATGTATGAAAATCTTACTACTTTTACGGTGGAAACATGGGTTAACAAGACTGCAGCATCGGTCTCAGATTATAATGACTGGGCGGTCGCTGCTTGCGCAGCGAAAACAAGCGGTTCTGGTAATGCCTCTGTAAATACAAACGAATGCACATGGGGGCTTGCAACGACTAGTTCCTTATACACTAGCCCCGATAATTGTCCGACATTGTTTGTGAACTCAACCTCCAAAGTGGTTTCATCCGTTGTAAGCTCAACCTGCCCTGCACTGAATACGTGGTATCATGTGGCGGCTACCCGAAATGGCACGACATGCACCATTTATGTCAATGGAACGCAGACAGGGCAAAATACAAGTTGCCCAAGTACACTAAAAAATAATGGCAATGGAGTAGTGGCAGGAGATGGGCCGGATGGAGTCGAATCCGAGATTTACATGGATGAACTGCGCTTCTCTAGCACAGCTTATTCTGCTGATTGGATTAAAACCGAGTACAATAATCAAAGCGCCCCTGATAAAGCCATATCCGGTTCAGGCGGCTTTTATACCGTGGGAGCGCAACAAATAAGCCGTTAGAAAATTATATAGCTATAGCATGCCGAAGCGTATGAGAATGCGTTAATCCGGCGTATCGGCCTGCCTTTCACCCATCGGGATCTCTTCAAGCGCATAGCCTGCGGAACGTACCGTGCGCACCAGTTCCGGCAAACTTTCGCCAAGATCCAGGCCTTTACGCAGGCGGCGTATATGGACGTCTACTGTACGCAGTTCTACATAAATATCATGCCCCCATACCGCATCCAGCAACTGCTCGCGTGTGAACACACGGCCCGGATGTTCCATCAGATAACGCAGCAGGCTGAACTCGGTAGGGCTTAAATGCACCGGCTTGCCGTCACGGGTGATATGGTGGCTGACCATATCCATCTTGAGTCCTGCGAATGTCAGCACTTTCTCCGACAAAGCCGGACGCAGGCGGCGTAGCACCGCACGGATACGCGCAATCAACTCGCTCGGGGAAAAAGGTTTTACCATGTAATCGTCCGCTCCGGCATCCAGTCCCCGGATGCGATCGCTTTCCTCGCCGCGCGCGGACAGCATGATGATGGGTGCGGCTTTGGTTTCTTCCTGACGGCGCAGCTCTGCGCAGATGTCGATTCCCGACATGCCCGGCAGCATCCAGTCCAGTACAATGACATCCGGCTTATGCGCCTTGACCAGACTCACCGCCTCGTCGCCGTCGCCGGTGTAATATACCTTGAAACCTTCTTTTTCGAGGTTATAACGAAGCATGGTGACGATCGCCGTCTCATCCTCGACAATCAACACTTTCGTTTCTATGCCCTGTAATCCGCTCATAACTCATTCAATCCCAGTTAATGCATTAATTCTATCTAGCTTACAGCTTACTTTGTAATATATTAAAATATTACTTAATACTCAAAAAATAAAGCAAAGAAAATTCAACCTGTGACATTAAACCCACACATCAAGCTCTTCCTCGATATCATCCCGATCGGAGTTTTTTTCATCGGATATAAATTCTTCGGCATTTTCACTGCCACGGCTGCTATGTTAGCACTCACTTTGCTGACTTTGTCAATTATATATGTATACGAACGGAAAATCGCCATCGGCCCGCTTATCACTGCCGCGCTGGTTACGGTTTTCGGTGGCCTTACGTTATGGCTGCATGACGAAACCTTCATTAAGATTAAGGTAACGCTGGTGAACTTGCTTTTTGCCGCCGTTCTCCTGGGCGGCTGCCTGAAAAAGAAAGGGCTGCTTCAGCATATATTAGGTCCGGCGTTCCGCCTGACTCCTCATGGATGGTATCTGCTTTCGCTGCGTTGGGGATGTTTTTTCCTGTGCATGGCCGTCCTCAATGAATTCGTCTGGCGCAATTTCCCGACCGATATATGGGTCAATTTCAAGGTATTCGGCCTATTCGGCACGACTATCCTGTTTGCCTTATTGCAGACCCGGTTGATACAAAAACATACGCAAACAGGTGAATAACGCCCCACCCTGGTCATAATTACACTTTACCTGACTATATAGTTGGTCTATAATGGCGACTATGATAAGCGTAAATATTCATGAAGCAAAAGCACGACTCTCCGAGCTCATCAGGCAGGTTGAAAAGGGTGAAATCGTACAGATATGCCGCCGTAATGAGGCAATAGCCGAGATTCGGGTCACAGCGAAAAAGTCCAAAAAAGAACGCCCTATTGGGCTTCATAAAGGGTTGTTCAAAGTTTCCAGCAGCTTTTTTGATCCCCTGCCGGAGGATCTGCTCAAGCTCTATAACGGTGAAGATAATTAATGCGGATATTGCTGGACACACATACTTTCCTCTGGTTTGCCGTTCAGCCGGATCTGCTTTCTAAGACCGCGAGGACCATCCTGAAAGATTCAGAAAACGATTTTTTTCTCAGTAGCATTTCGGCATGGGAAATAGAGCAGAAATGTCAGATTGGCAAACTGCCGCTACCGCAAGCCCCTGCCGCTATCATTGAAGAATTTCGTAATATATACGATTTTTTGCCCTTGGCATTCGATGAAACAGCGGCATTCCAACTTCACAAACTTCCCAATATTCATAACGATCCTTTCGACCGGATGTTGATTTGCCAGGCGATCCAGCATAGTTTGGGCATATTAACCAATGATCGCTTCATCACTCAATACCCGGTCAAAACACTCTGGTAATATATGACGACCTCACCCAAACTCCAGCCGGTGCGCGGCACGCATGATCTGTTGAGCGAGGAATGCCGCAAATTCCGGTTTATCATCGAGCAGGCATTTACTGTGGCAAAACGCTACGGCTACGGCGAAATCGCCACGCCGGTATTTGAATTCAGCGACGTATTCCACCGCACGCTCGGCGACACGTCCGATGTCGTCACCAAGGAAACCTACAGCTTCACCGATCGCGGCGGCGAGCAACTGACGCTACGGCCAGAATTTACCGCTAGCGTAGCGCGTGCGTTTATCTCCAACGCCCTGCAGGATCAACTACCGCTCAAATTCTTCTGCGCCGGCCCCGCTTTCCGCTATGAACGCCCGCAAAAAGGCCGCCAGCGCCAATTTCACCAAATCGACGTGGAATTGCTGGGGGTTGCAGAGCCGCTCGGCGATATTGAAATCATAGCGCTTGCCTGGCGGATACTAGGAGCGTTGGGTTTAAGTGACAAGGTAAAGCTGGAGCTTAATACCTTGGGAGACAGAGAAAGCCGTGCAAATTACCGTTCAAGCCTGATAACATTTCTTCGCAATCACGCGGCGGGGCTTTCCGAAGACAGCAGAGCCCGCCTGGAGCGCAATCCGCTCCGGATACTGGACTCAAAGGATGAAGGGGATCGCAGCATCATTGCCGGTGCGCCGCGCATGGCCGATCATATGACGCAAGCCGCGCAGGATTACTTCATGGCCGTCACCGATGGGCTTTCGGCACTGGATATCCAATTCACTCTGAATGAACGGCTGGTGCGCGGCCTCGATTATTACAACCATACGGTATTTGAGTTCACCACCGATATGCTGGGCGCGCAAGGCACTGTGCTGGGTGGCGGGCGATATGACGGGCTTATCGAACTCATGGGCGGCCCCCCTACTCCCGGTATAGGCTTCGCCGCAGGTATGGAGCGGCTGGCCGCGCTCGTGGACTTTGCATTCCACCCGGAATTTACGCCTTTGCCGCGTCCCATCGCCATTATACCGCTGGGGACGGAGGCGGAGAAAGCAGCACTGGTATTAGCGGAAACCTTGCGTGCACAAGGGTTTTACATCGACCTAGGCTATAAGGGCAACCTGAAGAACCGGATGAAGAAAGCCGATAAGGCCCATGCCATGCTTGCATTAATTCTCGGTGAAACAGAGCTTGTAAAAGGCGTAGTAGTAGTAAAGAATCTAGACACAGGGACGCAGGAAGAAATAAGCCATGCTGCGCTGGCGGATAAATTGCGTAGTAACGTGTCGGCGTGATGCGCCATTGTGCTTACACTGCTGTTAAGTGGCAAGCTAGTGTACCGTCCCATGCAGTGTTTTACCTAATGGCTTATGCCATAGTCTGTAGGCAGCATGGGACGAAAAGTACACTAGCCATTATAATGAGTGTAGTGTTTACCCGCGCAGGCAACGGACTTTCAATCTTGTGGGGTAAAGTGCTGTGCGGGACACTACACTATCTATACAAATTTTTTGCCTTGGCGATTTGTTCCGGGGACATAGCATGGGCGATCTTATCACGCTCTGTGATCACTTCCTTATTACCGCTATCCATTGCTTTGCTGAACCAATAGTAAGCGCTGATATAATCTTTTTTTCTTCCCATAAGTTCATAGGCATACATATATCCCAGACTGGCTTGCGCCGATACGTTACCTTTTTGGGCAGCATCGAAATACCATTCTAACGCCCTTAAATCATTCCGTGGTATCTCGGCTATCCCGCTATAGGCTGCAGCGGCGTTCTTAACATTTGGAAATGGATTGCCGGCAAAGAATATTATCCCTCTAACATCATATTGACGGACATCGGGGGTCAATCGTAAACCGGTAGTATATTCCGCTAGCTCTCCTCCATTCTTGGCAGCCAGGCTATACCACTTTCTTGCTTCATCATTATTTTGCTGGACACCGCTTCCCAAGCAATACATCATTCCAAGATTGGTCAGTGCAGGTACGTTCCCTTGCGCCGCCGCTGTGCGATACCATTTAACAGATTCCGCATCATTCCTCGGAACCCCATCACCTTTATGATATAAATAACCCAGATTATATTGTGCAAACGCATGGCCTTGCATTGCCGCCTTCAGATACCATTTTACTGCCTCTGCGTGATCTTTATCCACTGCATCGCCGTCATAATAAAGTGTGGCGATATTATATTGTGCGTTAGCGTCTTCCTTCTCCGCCGCCTTGCGCCACCATTTTAGCGCTTCTTCCACACTCTTCGTATATCCGCCAAAGCCAAAGTAATATACCCTCCCCAGATTGACCTGAGCAATAGTAACGGCTTCCGCCGCCGCCTTTTTATACCATTCTATTTTTTGCCGTTCTATCGTTGCCGGATCGTTTCTCTCACCCATCCTATATGATTTGGGCGAAATAGTCTGTACAGGAGCTAATTCCAGACCTAAAAGGCGCAAATTTACTACCATAAATACAGCTATTACAATCGTGAGAGCGGCGGCAATGATATAAGTGAATAACGTTTTCCATCCAGAGAATCCTTGAACCTGCTGGATGGCCATAATCTCAACTACGAGATACCATATTCCTATTATTACCAGATACCCCCCCAAGAAGAGGCGGGGATACGCAGGCATCACTTCCAGATTGGTTCCATGAATGAAAGAAATGCAAAATATGGGCACAATCCATAAGACCGCCAGCATACTCACCCATGCTCTTGCTATGATCAGACGCTCTACGGTTGCCTTTCCTCCTACCCACGCCCCGCTCATGCGTAATAACAGTATATTTATGAAGAAGAATACTATACCGAACGCCATTCCCCTCATAAGATAAGCAAGGTTAATCGGCATCGAATGTGCAATGGTAAAAACTAACAACGTTGAAATGTTGGAGGTTAAGAGAATCAGCAACGGCACATAGCTTGGATAGCCATACTCGATAATATATTGCACCGTCGTTTTTGGTTTTATCCAGAGAGAAAAAAACGGTCTCAGCGCCTTGGATAAGGATTTTCTTGATTCCTGCATATCAATGCCCACTTAAGATAGATAAGCTCTAGAATTTTCCTGCCAGACTCACAAATACCTGCCGTTCGACCGCCTGGTAGGGGTTTTCCTGGGTATCGGCGCGGGTAAGGTTCGTGCCGGTCAGGGCCAAAGTGAATTCCTGGTTGATGCTATACCCTATGCGCCCGCCGATGCTGGCATAGCCGGGAGTATACTTGGCAAAGCTGTCAAACGCGTCGAATGATCGCAACATGCCGCTTGCCGTCACATACTGGCCGTTCACATCCATCTCCCACGGCCCGGTCGTATAGCCGAACAGGGCGCGCCAGTGGCTTTCGGGGGTGGATTTGTTAAAGTCAGTCAACAAGGCCACAGTGGAAGAATCGGCGACAGTGGAATAGCTGTAGCTGCCGTCCCAACGGAATCCGCCTGGGCTTTTGCCAGAAAGTTCGACTTCACCACCTACGCCATGACTGCTGCCGATATTCTGGAACTGCTCAAGAATATAAGTATTGCCGTTAATAAAAGCCACCTGATTGCCGGGCACCAGCTCGGACATGATGTCCTTATTGGTCACATAATAGGCGGCGAATTTCGCCGTGGATAAGATACTGGGGAGGCCACGTTCGTAGTCCAGCTCGTAGTTCTCGACCACCGTCGGCTTCATTGTGGGCGTGCCCTGGGTGACAATGAATGTGTTCGGCCCGGCGGCAACGGCTCCGTCAATGCCTTCCTGCAGCATGTTGGGGAGCTGGATGCCCCGGCCATATGTGGCGCGCACTGTATCTACATCGGTGGCATGATACACTAGGCCGGAATTGGCGCTGTAGGCGTTCAGGCTATGGCTGTAATCGGTGGTGAAGGAATTAGGATCCAGAGGTGAGGTTGCATAGCCGATGGAATGATCCACACGCGCTGAATTCGTCCAGGAGAGCTTATCGGTAATCTGCCAAATCCAGGTCCCGCCGGCGGTGAATATATTATTGGCATATCCATGGCTTCCCTCACTTAAAGCATCGGAAGACGAACGCTCGGAAAGCTCTTTACGGCGGAACTCCGCCAGTAACCGGAAGCTGTTGCTGGATCCGATGCGGAACTCGTCCGTCAGCGTATTGACCAGGAGATCCGTGGTGTCGGATTGCGTATGGATAACCGGGTTGTCTACAATCCCCTTCAGATGGTTCAGGTACATATTATCGGTAATTTTTCCCCACAGGCCGTCCCAGGAGAGACTACCGCCGAACGAATATTGCGTCCAAACCGGATTTTCGAGAAAGAAATTAAAGCTGGCATCTACCCATTTCGCATTGGTATAACTGGCATCCAGGGTTACCTGTACGTTCTGTGAAAGATTGAACACGGAATAGCTTCTCGCATATTGGTGCTGGGGGTTGTTATTGACCGTGGACTCAGGCCCTGGGCCTTTGGGGGTGATGAACTCGTCGCCCGCCATTCCACCGGCACTGATTTTGGTGCCACCCCAGTCGCCAAAATGCTCTGTAAACGTGGCATCCAGATTAGTGGTGCGTTGCGTGCCAAAGGAAGCATAAGCGGAGCGCTCCTTGTCATAAAGTGGGCTATAGGTGATGATATTGATGGAACCGGAAACGGCGTTGGAGCCGAACATGGCGGACGCTGCACCCTTCACCACTTCTATCTGACGGATATCGTCCAGATCGATCGGCAGATCGTTATAATTGATGCGTGACAGATCGTCGAAGAATACCTGACGGCCATCGAGCAGCACCTGGAACCTCGGGTTGAAAGGCTGCTGGTATCCGCGCGCCCCCACGGACATATCCGCAGTCGTCGCCTGTAATACATCCATACCCGGCACATAAATACCGATAATCTGGGCGATATTGCGGGTGCCCGACTGGCGGATCTGATCCTGGGTAATAATGGTCATGTTGGCGGCGACGTCACTTGCACGCTGCGGAATACCGGTAACACTCGTGGTAATAGGCTCGCCAAACATCATCTCCAGCACACCGTAATTCATATCCGCATGCGCCGCTTCGGACACTGCCAAACCAGCCACTATCGCAGTGGTGATATATAAAGGAATGCGCTTCATATCGGTTTCACCAGCATGATAAAGGCAGAGCTGAAGGTTAAGTGCGATGCTTCCGCTGCCACAGGGCTGTAATAGATTTCAATGCGTGGCTTGGAGATGATGCCGACGACGCATTTATTCGCCCGCACGCAGCTGATATTGCTGGAGATGGTTAATATGCCTTCCCGGCCTGCCGTGTCGCAGACCGAACTGACGCCGTCGACAGTCAGGTTATCTGCCAGGAACGCCACCTTGGCGCCCGACAGTTTGTCCGCATGATCGAGACTGACGAGGTAGGGACTGAACTTCAATTCTTCAGGAACGCCTTTTCCCTGTTCGATACTTTTCTTTATATTTTCCGCGTCAGCAATAGAAGAAGGCACTGCCGAATTATATACCACCGCCACCGGAACCGGGCCGCCGGTATATTTTTCCTTCATGAGGAGCAGGATCCGAAGACCGATGGAAATATCCAGAGAGTCGGTCGCGCAGGCAACCGAAGGGATAAGGAACAACGCCGCACAACCGGCGATGGCAGCTTGTCTTAAATGCGTTCTGAAATGGGCAACGATAGGTGGCACGCGGCTTCTCCAATCCATGAAGAGGAGGGTGAATCAATACACATGACCTTATCCGCAAAAGATTAATTCCACGTTAAAACCTCGTTGCATAAAAGACACATCACTGTGCCAATAAGTAACACAACAATTGTTTTGGGAGAGAATAAAACAGGCTATTAAAACTTACCCGTCAGCCCCAGGAATACCTGGCGCTGCACCGCAGGATACGGGTTTTCCAAGGTATCCGCACGTGTCAGGTTAGTGCCGGACAGGGCAAGGGTATAGTGATCGTTAATAGTATAACCTATACGGGCACCAATGCTGGCATATCCTGCAACGGGAACGTTTGTGAAAGCAGCATTGTCAATCAGGCGCAGCATATCGGTCGACGTCACATACTGGCCGTTCGTATCCAGCTCCCAGGAACCCGAGCTATACCCTAACAGCAGGCGAAAATGGCTTTCCGGCGCGGACGCATTATAGCCAATGGTCGTCGCCACTGTTTCCGCATCTGCCACTGTCGAAAGGCTGTAACTGGCATCCCAGCGGAATCCGTTCAGGCTTTTCCCCTTTAACTCCACTTCCCCGCCTGCGCCGTGGCTGCTTCCTACATTTACAGACTCTAGGGTAAGCCAAGGCGTAAAGTTGATAAAACGGGTTGAAACGATTTGGGAGGGCGGAGATATCAGGTCTTTATTCGTCTGGTAATACACAGAAAATTTGGCCGTTGAATCAATGGCAGGCAATGCGCGATCATAGCCCAGTTCATAGTTCTCAACGATGGTGGGTTTCAGGTTCGGATTACCTATCGCACTATATATAATTCCTCCCTGTATGGGAGCGGCATCCGTGCCATTTTGAAGCATGCTGGGCAATTGCACTCCCCGACCGTACGTGGCGCGCACCGTGTCGGCATCGGTCGCATGATATACCAGGCCGGAATTGGCGCTGAACGCATTCAGGCTGTGATTATAATCCTGCACGAGGTAATTGGGATCCAATGTTCCGCCTTCATAAATGGCCGAGTGATCCACACGCGCTGAATTCGTCCACGAGAGTTTATCGGTAATCTGCCAGAGCCATGTGCCGTTCACCGTATAGACGTTATCATATAGCTTGTTCTCATTATCTATGGCGCCATCCACATTGTTATCGGCTAATTGCTGGATGGACTTGCGGCGATATTCCAAGCCTAAGCGAAAAATATTAGCGGAACCGACCCGGAACTGATCTTCCAGATTGCTAACCAAAAGCTCTGTTACCGTGTGTTCATTCGGTGTAAGGAAATAGGTGGACAATTCCGAATTATGGTTAAAATAATTATTATTGGTGAGCAGCCCGTAAGGTGTCTGCCATGAAATGCCGCCACGCAGCGAATAATTCGTATCAACATTATTTCCGATGTTAAATCCCCGCTCAGCGCCATTATCCTTCCCGTTGGAATAGGTAATTTCCATATTCGCCAGCAGATCGGGGGTAACTTTGAACAGAGAGCTTCCTGTCACATACTGATGCTGCGGATTCGCTGTGAATCCCGTTTCCGTGGCGGGCCTCAGCGTGCCGAAATCCTCTCCGCCCATTCCGCCCGCGCTGATTTTTATGCCGCCCCAATCGCTCAAATGCTGGGTATAGGTGGCATCGCCCGTTACCATATTCTGCGTTCCGTAGGAAAGGCTGGCAACCCTGCTCTGATCATAGAGCAGGTTATAGGTGATGATATTCACCACGCCACCGGCCGCGTTAGACCCGAACAATGCGGACGCCGCCCCTTTTACCACCTCGATCTGGCGTATGTCATCGATATTGACCGGAAGATTACTCCACTGTGTATGCGAGTAATCGTCGTTAAACACCTGCCGTCCGTCAATCAATACCTGAAGCCGGGGCTGGTAAGGCTGCTGATAGCCACGCACACCGACATCAAATGCGGTAATGCTGCTTTGCAAAACATCCATCCCCGGGACATAGATGCCGATTATCTGGGGAATGCTGCGGCTGCCCGCCTGGCGGATCTGATCGGCGGTGATGATGGTGATGTTGGCAGCAACATCGCTCGCGCGCTGCGGCGTGCCGGTGACGTTAGTGGTGATGGGCTCGCCGAACATTTCTTCCAGCACACCGTAATTGATGCTTTGGTCTGCATGCGCAGCCGTCGCAGCCGCAAGGACGGCAACCGAAGCAGTGATATATAAAGGAATGCGCTTCATATCGGTTTCACCAGCATGATAAAGGCAGAGCTGAAGGTTAAGTGTGACGCTTCTGCGGCCAAGGGGCTGTAATAGATTTCTATGCGTGGCTTGGAGATGATGCCAACGACGCATTGATTCGCACGGACGCAATTGATGTTGCTGGATATGGTAAGGATGCCTTGTTTACCCGCAGCATCGCAAACCGAACTGATACCGTCCGAAGAAAGATTATCGGCCATGAACGCCACTTTTGCGCCTGCGAGCTTCTCGGCATGATTGAGGCTCACAAGGTAGGCGCTGAACTTCAATTCCTCAGGTATACCCGTGCCTTGATCAATATTTTTTTTGATGCTCTCTGCATCGGAGACGGAAGAAGGCACCGCCGGATTATATATGACGGCCACCGGAATCGGCCCGGAATATCTTTCCTTCATAAGCAGAAGAATCTTAAGCCCGATGGAAATATCAAGTGCATCCGTCGCAAATGAAACTGAGGGAGCAAACAGCAAAGCTGCGCAGCATGCCAGGGTTGCCTTTCTCAGATATGCCTTGAAATGCGTGGTCATGAATGACAATCCAGTTCTCCCATAATGCACATGGGGGTTAACTCATATCCACGACCCTATCCTCAAAACATTAATTCCACGTTAAAACTCTGTGTCCGAAATAACACAACAGAATATATTATCAGGAAGGACAATCATCAAATTTGTTTTGCCTTCTCTTCCTCTATCAATATCTTCTTGAGAATTTTCCCGATGGCGGACTTGGGCAGGGAATCACGGAACTCCACCAGATGTGGCATCGCATAAGCAGCGATTTTATCACGCAGATGATTTTTTACATCCGCCTCTGCCATACCTGCCCCTTTCCTGCGCACGATAAATGCCTTCACCTCCTGGCCGCGCTGCGGGTGATAGACGCCGATGACTGCAGCTTCCAGCACATCCGGATGCTGGTACAATATTTCCTCCAGGTTGCGCGGGTAGATTTTATAGCCGCCGGAAATAATCATTTCCTTGAGCCGATCCACAACGAAGAAGTAGCCGTCTTCGTCCATATATCCTAGATCGCCGGTATGCAGGAGCCTGTCTTTTAATACTTTGACGTTCTCCTCGACCTGGTTGAGGTAGCCCCGCATCACCTGCGGTCCACGAATGCAGATTTCCCCAACTTCTTTAATGCCCATGACCTTATCCGGATTCTCGGCATTCCGAATCTGCATGAGGGTGGCAGGAAGCGGCACCCCGATCGAACCGGCCTTATTGACACCAAAAAGCGGATTCCCGGCGGTAACCGGGGAGGTTTCGCTCAATCCATATCCTTCCACCAGCGTGCAGCCGGTCCGCTTCTCAAACACTTCTTTCACTTCCTGCGGCAGCGGCCCGCCGCCGGAGAAACACATTTTCAGCGAGGTAAGATCGTATTTGCCAATGTCCTTATAGTTATTGAGTGCCGCGAACATCGTCGGCACCCCCGGCATCAGCGTCGGGCGCTTGAACTGGATGTCGTACAGCACGGATTTGATGTCGAAGCGGGGATGCAGCAGCATCGCAGAGCCGGTATGGATGGCCAGGTTCATGACGATCGTCATGGAGAACACATGGAACAGCGGCAGCGCCCCGACGATGATCTCCTCGCCAAACTTAAGGCCGGCAAACCACATGCCGCACTGCAGCGTATTGGCATAGAGATTCCCATGGGTCAGCACGGCGGCCTTGGGAACACCGGTCGTCCCCCCGGTATATTGCAGCACTGCCACATGGCTGTCAGGATGGATAGCCACCGGACGTAATGGACTTTTTGTCTCCAGTAGCGCCTTGAAAAAAACGTGATGCCCGTCATCCGGCGCATGTATAATCTCTTTTTTCCGCGTGAGCTGGAAGGCCAGGCGCTTGGGCAGTGGCAGCGCCTCATAAAAATCGCTGACGATGATTTTCTTGAGTTTTGTTCCCCCCAGGCATTCCGCTACTTTCGGGTAGAGGGCGGCAAGTGCAAGCGTAACCATAATTTCGGTGGAGGAATCCTCAATCTGATGGCGGAGATCCTGCAGTGAATAAAGCGGGTTATAATTCACTACCGTCCCTCCCGCCTTGAGGATCGCATAATAGCTCATCACGAATTGCGGACAGTTGGGCATGAACAATCCCACATTAACGCCAGTGGTCACTCCCATCTCCTGCAGGCCCGCCGCCAGCCTTTCGACGTTATCTGCAAGCTCCGCATAACTTATCGCCCGCCCCATGAAATCAATGGCGGTTCTCGCCCCGTATTTTTTCTTTGCATTATCCAGCAGATCGGGCAGCGGACGTTCCTCTATAGCGACATCCCAGCGTAGGTTGGAAGGATAGGATTTAAGCCAAGGATAGGAGTGCATTAGTAATACCGTTGTAGCAGGCTTTTTATAACCCAAACTATAAATTTAACTCATGGATAAACATAATTATCATGCCCGATCTGGATTCCTGCTTTCGTAGGAATGACAATTTGGATATTTCATATACATAGACTCATAGCTGGGGTTTATATATTCACTTGAACGATTTTCAATATACTGTAAAGAGGTCTATTTTATAGGCACTGAGCTAAAGCCTGCACCGCTCTCATAGATAAAAATCTCTGCCCCGCAGAATGCCTGTCCCGCTTCCTGCAGCCACCCGCCGGAGTTATATAATTTTACCGTTACCGGTTTCGTGTCTATCATAAAACTGCGGTACGGCGGACTGGGATCTTTCAGCCCTATCGGCTGGTGAGTATGTCCGAAAATAACGCTGGACGGCACTGGCAACTGACAGTGTAAAAATTCGCTGCTGGTATTGATATTGCCTATTTCCACGCAACTGCTCTTGAAAAAGCGGTCAAAACGCGCACGCACTGCCGGATCCGTCAGGAAATCCGTGCGGTAACGCGTGTCCTGGCTTTCCTTGACTTTCTCAAGCAACGCCTTTTTAAAGAATATTTTCTTGATGACACTGCCCGCCATCCTTACGCACGACGATTTTCCTGCCGTCACATCATCAATCAGGATATTCTTTAAACGCTCGACGTAATTGCTGAATCGTTCGTATTGCCCACTCCCTATCTCGCGCCTGAGCGGTCGGATTAACCGGTTAGTCAGTATTCCCGCCTGCCCGATTCCCGTACAGGCCAACTGGTTAAGCGGGTAATTCATGGCGACTAAATCCTCCATGCATACCGCAATCTCCTCGCTGCCCAAATCCATATCCACACCGGCAATATTTTTAACCAGTTCCCCCAGCAGGGACCAGTATCCCTCAAAATACTGGCCATGCGTCACCAGTACGCATTCCTTATCCGTCACAATATATAGGTTGGGAAAGGCGAAATTGAAATGATAGCGGTATTCCGCCGGATTATATTTATCGATTTGTCCGGCAATGCCGTTCAGCAGGCCATCCAGGAACATGCCTCCGTACTTATAACCATCACCGCCATAAGGGGACACTCCGGAGAGGGTCAGGCCCTGATTGGGGGACTGCTTGCGATCATCAATAATCGCAGGCACGGCATGATCATAGGGCCAAGGCAGATCGCCGGTGGCCACCGGATTGATGACGCTACGTTCATGCTGCATGATATGCCAGATATCCGCATCGTGATTCCCAGCCAGATAGATAAAGCCGCCGCCTCGGTCATCGCCTTTCGCAGATGGGCGCACCAGATCATCTTCTATGACAAACCGGAAAAACGCCTGTGCGCAGGCATATGCATCGCGGTATTCCGCTACCGACAGGTCGAATATGTCGCCGTTCAGCACTAGGTAATCCAGCGGCGCGCGGGACTTAAGCGCATCATGAAACGCCTGGTATTTTGGCCCTCTGCTGAAACTATTCAGCGCATCGTCCCGCGTGACAAGCTGGCCATCCGGATCCCCGAAATGCGTATCGGAAATTATCGCCAATTTCATATATTCTCCTAAGACTTGTTAACCAGGAACTTTTAACAACACGCTTACATAGCATCAGGAATCAGCAGCTCAAAACAGATTAGCATCTTAAAAAGTCCCTGCGCGTCTTGCAACCTTACGTTTCAGAAAAATATATCCGTCGCCTATCCAGAATTGGAAACCATTTTCTGCAAAGCAAAAACAATAAAAATGCTGCACAACATATACCGTAATGGCTATGCCACATGACCGGGTTATTCTGCGTCTTGAGGGTTTGACAGGCCTGTTGCAATGAGATATGAATAACCCATAAAGATTCCCCATACAGCGCTAGTAAAGTTTAAAGAGCATGACCGGTCCATTCTTTAGTGAAACAGAAGCAAAACCGCAGGCACCGGCCCGCAAGCCGGGCTATGTCATTGTCATCGGCAATGAAAAAGGCGGCTCCGGCAAAACGACGACGACTATGCATCTGATTGTTGCATTGCTGCGTTTGGGATTCACGGTCGGCAGCATGGATATTGATGCTCGCCAGCGCAGCCTGTCGCGTTATATTGAGAACCGCCGCCAGACCATCGCCAAGGAAAACCACCCCCTGCCCTTGCCGCACCACATCATTATTCAGAAAAGCCCTTTTACCCAGCAGCAGGAAGCGCAGGCCGACGAACGCGAGCGTTTCCTCAAAGCCCTGGCAAGGGTCTATTATACGAATGATTTCATCGTCATCGACACACCCGGCAGCGACACCTATCTTTCACGCCTTGCCCATGCCTTTGCCGACACGGTGATCACGCCGATCAATGACAGCTTCGTAGATTTGGATGTGCTTGCGAATATAGACGGGCAGACGATGAAAGTGGTGCGCCCCAGTATCTATAGTGAGATGATGTGGGAACAGAAGCTGGAACGCGCCAAGCGTGATGGCGGCTCGATTGAATGGATCGTCATGCGCAACCGCCTGAGCAATATTGACGCGCGCAACAAGCGCCACATGACCGGCGTGCTTGCCGAACTTTCACGGCGCATTGGCTTCCGCGTGGCTCCCGGCTTCAGCGAACGCGTCATTTTCCGCGAAATGTTCCTGCAGGGACTGACCGTGCTGGATATTATGGACAGCTCCGGTAACAGCAGCATTTCGCTTTCCCATGTCGCCGCCCGCCAGGAAGTGCGTGAGCTGCTCAAAACGCTGCGTATTCCCATCATTGATGAGCGCGTGTCTGAAATGCGCACTTCGTATCCGGAGAAAGAACAAGCCCCCAAGCCGGATACAGCGGATATCCGTAATAATACCGCCACCAACGGTACACCGCTTGAAGCGGCACTCCATTAAGCACTGATGTTTACCATTTTCGCGCTTGCCACGCCGCCCGGAAAATCCGGAGTCGCCGTCATACGCATTTCCGGCACGGCGGCAAAGGAATCATTCACCACGCTGGCTGTCCCCTTGCCTGCACCGCGCAGGGCGACGCTCGCCACGCTGAAATACAACGATGAAATCATCGAAAAGGCGCTGGTGCTGTATTTTAATGGGCCGGAAAGCTTTACCGGCGAGGATGTCGTGGAAATCCATTGCCATGGCAGCCATGCAGTATTGCGACAATTGCTGCGTATTCTTTCTGCATTGCCGCATTACCGCATGGCGGAACCAGGAGAGTTTACCCGCCGTGCTTTCCTCAATGGCAAGATGGACCTGACCGCCGCCGAAGGGCTGGCCGATCTGATAGATGCGGATACGGAAGCACAGCGCAAGCAGGCAATGCGGCTCATGGAGGGCGAGTCGGAGAAGTTTTACGGGGCTTTACGCAAGAACATCCTGCACAGCCTTGCCTTTCTGGAAGCCTATATCGACTTTCCCGACGAGGATATCCCCGACACCGTCCTTGCGGAAATTGACTCGGAAATACAGGACATTGTACGAACCATCCACGCGCAGTTGGCTGATAATTCCGCCAGCGAAAAAATCCGCGAAGGTATTGCGATTGCCATCCTCGGCGCGCCCAATGTGGGCAAATCCAGCCTGATGAACCTGCTGGCCAAACGCGATGTCGCTATTGTCTCCAGCATCGCCGGCACCACGCGCGATGTGATTGAAGTCCATCTCGACATCAAAGGCTACCCGGTCATCCTTGCCGATACCGCAGGCATCCGCGAACATGCCGATAGCATCGAGCAAGAAGGCATAAGACGCAGCTTAGAACGCGCAAAAGCAGCGGATATCAAGATTGTGGTGCTGGATGTAGCGGAGGTTGCAGGTTGCAGGTTGCAGGTTGCAGGCGCTTTAGATCTACTTGCAACATGCGACATGCAACCTGCAACGACTATTATCCTGCTCAACAAATCCGACCTTCTCCCCCCTCTTCCCCTTTCTCCCATCCACGACATTATCCCTATCCCGTTCTCCGTGAAGGAACGCTTTGGTGTTGACAGCCTGATGCAAGCCATTGAGGAGAAAATTGGCGGGACCATTCCTCCGGAACGATCATTTATCACCCGCCAGCGTCACCGTCTGCATCTGGAGACAGCCCTGAGCCACATGCAACGCTATACGCACATGCAGAATCAGGGCATTGAACTACGATGCGAAGAACTCCGCCTCGCAGCAACCGAAATCGGCAAAATCACCGGCAGAATCCCGGTGGATGAAGTATTAGGAGAGATTTTCAGCAATTTCTGCATCGGGAAATAATATGGTTGCAAATGGTGGGACCGACGCGATTCGAACGCGTGACCTACGGTTTAGGAAACCGTTGCTCTATCCAGCTGAGCTACGGCCCCACGGCTGTAACATATGCAGGCTTTTATAAACGCAGCCACACCATAGGGCAAGAAGCTTTAGTTCAAATCATCCTTTGGAGTAAGTTAACTCGTTCCTTGAGGCGATGCTTGATAACTCCAGCCACGTGTAAGCCTATCAAACCGATAAGTGCATAGGCGGCGTACCCATGAAAGTCCCTGAATATCTGTCCCATCGGCTTATCAGCGCCAATGAGCCGGGGCAACTCAAAGCCAAAGAAACTGACTGGAAAACCAAATGCATTCGTCATGAGGATGCCGGAAAGCGGCATGGCAATCATGAACAGATAAAATAGGTAATGGCCGGAATAGGCAAGTTTCTTATCCGTTGCAGGAATCGCCTCAGGCAGGGCAGGCACACCCAGTTTCAGGCGCAGGCAGACACGCAGCAGCCAGAGGCAAAGCACCACCACACCGAAAGATTTATGGAGGCCATAGAGCGTTTTATGTAAAGAATCACTACGCGAAATGCCCGTCATTATCAGACCAACAGTAAGGAGAGCAATGATAAGCAACGCCATCAACCAGTGTGTGATGCGGATTGCAAGCGGGTATTTTTCCATAAAAACCTCCTGCATGGCTAATGATAGTCTGTCAGGCGGCGGACGGCTCCTCAGCAACCAAAGGCTGCTCAACATCCGATTCATTACGCATGACATTGACCTTGAACGATATAATCACCTCCGGATGCAGCACGATTTTGGCCTCGTACGCTCCGGTATTTTTAATGGTCGCATTCAGCACTACCTGCTGGCGTACAATAGTATGGCCATCCGACTGCAGGGCTTCCACCAGATCGCGTACCGTGACGGAGCCGTAGAGCTTGCCGTCTTCGCTTGCCTGACGCACCAGCCTTATCGAAAGATCCTGAAGTTTCTTGGCTTTTTTCTCTGCCTCTGCACGGGTAGCCGCATTTGTAGCCTCGATTTCAGCGCGCCTAGCCTCAAAAATCGCCTTGCTATCCTTGGTGGCACGCATGGCTTTCTTCTGCGGCAGCAGGAAGTTACGGCCATAGCCGTCCTTTACCTTCACTACATCCCCTACGGTTCCCAGGCGCCCCACACGCTCCAGCAAAATCACTTCCATGACCATTTTCTCCTGCTAAAATTCGATTCAGGGCACCTCTATACCCCTATTTTCGGGATATTGTCCAGAGTTTTCAGCGAAGCGTTACCCATTGCCGACGGCAAGCGCTGCCATCAGCGCCAGCGCACGGAAGCGTTCCTGCCCCTGCCGGCGACCATCATACACAATACGATCCTCATAACCCGATATCCATAATGCATTCGGATTCCTGCGGGCAATGACGATATCACTCTGGGTTTCAGCAGAATAGGGCGAGCGGTGAATCTTGAAGATGACAAACCCTTCTCGGAGCGGTTTCTTCAAATTTTCCGGTAGCATGGCGGAATATTCATAGGGGATGCCATCCATCACGCTGATGATTTCCAGCTTGCCCCACTCCGAGGACATGGCAAAACGCGAGCGCGCCGTATCGGAAACACCCTTCTGCGACTCCGTGTGGATGCGCCATGCTTCCTCCACCGGCACCGCAAATGCCTTATGCCCTTCGATCTCACGGCACTGGAAAATATATTTGGGTTTGACGTTCTTGCGCCGGAGTTCCTGATGCAACAGATGCAGCGCCTGCGCATTGTCATTGACGCGGAAAATCATTGGCGTCTGGTTCTCCAGGCTGACAAAGGGCAACGAAGTCATCCGCCGCACCGCCTCCTCGACGACCTGCAGCCATTTATAGCCGTTGCTCTGGCGGATGTAACGCCCCTTTTCAGTGCGCTCGAGAAACTCATCCGGATGGCTGAAATGAGTGACGATATTGACATGCACGTTCGGATAGCTTGCATGGAACATCTGCAGGGTCGCCGCAAAAGCGTCATCGAAACGCTCCGGCCGGAACGCCATTTCCTTGGTGCCGATGCGCACTATGGACACATCCGCAGCGGCAGCAGCAGTCATGTATTCATACAATTTGTGGTTGGTAAGCACCATCGGATCGCCGCCGGAAAGCAACACTTCATTGACCGGGAAAAACACATGCTTCTGATTCTCGGCCACGTTATATTCAAACGAAGCGCGTTGCTTGAGCAGCGGGTATTTTTCCAAATCATCCCCGTCAACCTCTGTCGGTCCGTTATACTCCTGTCCGGTGCGCAGGGATATTTCCTTGAGCGCCACATTATATGCGCTGACATAGGCGCGCAAATCCTCGGGCTTCACCAGGCTCTTACCGGTCGATCCGTTGAACAGATCCAGACGGTAGCAATAGCGGCAATGCGCGGAACAGGCGAGCGCGGAGTAAGCCAGCACGATTTCGTCGTATTTATGCAGCAGCTTTCCCTGCAGCGCCCCGGCATAGCGGTTTTGGTTGGAAGGATCGATTTCACCGGACATATCGAAGCTTTCGCCCAGACGCGGCATCACCAGCGCGAGCAGCGCGGGACTTGCGGGCATATCGGGCAATATTTCCCTGCCCGTCGCCTCATCCTTCAGACCTCCCCCCAGCACCAGTGCGAGATAATGCGGGTTGATGCCGAACACCATGCGCTTGTCCACACCTGCCGCCTTCATCTCCTCCACTTCGCTGGCGGAGTAGATTTTATGCAGCAGGGTTTCCACCTTTCTGGCGTCAAACCTGCCGCGGGTGATGGGAAATTGTTCCAGATCGGTACGGGGCATTTCCTGAGTCAGTTTTTCTGCGACGGCGGTGGACATGGCAGTACCCCTTCCTGAGTTGAACAAAATTTAGCCAACGGCGGCAGCAAAATGCTCCGGACTGGGAGCCAGTGATTCCTTTCTCGCTACCCAGTCGCAAAGTGCATTTATCCCCTCCAACGGATGCGCACAGGTGCCGGATAAGAACCCGTCAGGCAATGCTTCAGCCGCTTTACTTTTATATGCGGCCTCCAATACCGCCACACCGTCAAAATCCACATAGGCCAGACGTGCTGAAAGCTGCTCCGGCTGCATGCCGAAGGCCGTGCCGGGCAGCAACGCCACACCCGTTTCCGCCAGCAGGGACTCGCAGACCGCCTGTGACGTGTTAAGGCCAAATCCTGCCAATACCTCCGTTACCGGGCTAAAATCCAGGAACAGGTAAAACCCGCCTTCCGGCTTGTGTACCTGTATATTGCTCTTTTGCAGGCGGGCGGCACATTCCTCTCCCAGCGCTGCCAGGACACGCCGCTGCTGCGCCACGTATTCCTGGGTTTCTTTCGTATAGCGGAACGCTTCGCACGCTGCCAGCTGCACCGGCAAGGCCGCGCAGGAATAGGTTTCCGAAGCGATACCGAGTAACGTGTCCTTGAACTCCTGCCCCAGCGCTTCCGGAATAACCGCCGTTCCCAAACGCCAGCCCCCCGCACCGCACCATTTTGACAAACCGCTCGTAATCACCGTGCCTTCAGGGTAATATTTCGCCAGCGACACATGCTGGCCTGCATGATGGAGCTGTCCATAAATCTCATCTGAAATCACCAGCGTGCCATATTGGCGTGCAATGTCGGCCAAAGCGGCAAGTTCCTCTTCCCTATACCCAAGCCCATCGGGATTGCCCGGATAGTTGAGTATGAGCACGGACGGAATGGTTTTGTCCGCCCTGCTCTCCAGCGCCTTTGCCAGCGCCTGCGGCGTCAGACGCCAGCGCTCCTCAAATGTGGTGGGAATAGTGATGACCCCATGCCCTAAAAGGCGCGCCTGCGGCACATATGACACCCAGGCCGGGGCACAGACCAGCAAATCAGCGTGTGTGAAAGCAGCCAGTACCGCATAAATCAGGATTTTCGATCCGGGTGCAATCAGTATATTCTCCGCTTTTGCGTCAATTCCATCCGTTTTACGATAAAATTCCGCCACTGCCTCACGTAGTTCGAGGATTCCCTGCACCGGGGAATATTCCTTACGATGGGCGTTGGCCTTGAGCGCATCGATCACCGCCTGCGGTGGAAGAAACGGCGATTGGCCGAAACCAAACTTATAGATCTTTTTGCCGCCCTTTTCCAGCGTGCGGGACTGTTCATTGAGCAGGAGTGTCTGGGACTTTTCAACACTGCGCAAGTGTTTAGAAAATTGCATAAATACCCCTTAAATATATTGTGATGCAACAAAAATGTTGCCCCGCAGCAAATTGATAAAGAGTTTTCTTTGTATTGACTACGTAAACAGATGTCAATTCCAATAGCGGCAGTCCCTGCATTTATTCATAATTTCTTAATCTTTTTATATTATCATGGCGTATTATTCATAATAAGCACCATGTTATGCAACCTGCCAGACATGATACACAAGCCGGGTTCTCACTGTTACAACTGAGCATTGCGCTTGTCATTATGGGACTACTGGTAGGTGGTACCCTGACCGGAAGGGATTTAATCAATAATGCCATCATACGCTCACAAATTTCCCAGATAGAAAAATACAATACGGCAGTGGGGACTTTTCAGAATAAATACGGCGGATTACCGGGGGATTTACGGGTGGATCTCGCTATCCAATTCGGGTTTAATACCAGCGGCTCCAACGGCAGTATAGGCTGGCGTGACGGCAACGGTTTCATAGACGGCTATTGCAATGGATGCGGCAACTGGGTGCTCCAGGCGTATGGTGAAACGGTTTTATTCTGGCAGGATTTAAGCCAGGCCAATATGATCGATGGCACTTTTCCCAACAGTGGCGCCACCAGCGGCGCTGTCACAACTGCTCCCTGGTCACTGGCCAAGGGAACGACCTATATTGGTGACTATTTCCCTACCGCCAAGATCGGGCAGGGAAATTTTATGTATGTTTACGATGGCCAGAACAATTATTATCAGATCGGCAGTACATGGTATTTACAGGGCGGAGATAACTGGTATGGCCTGTCAGCGATGACTTCCGTCCTCGGCAATGGCGGAATGACCTCAAACCCGGCGATGACCGTGCAGCAGGCATATAATATCGATAAAAAAATGGATGACGGCCTTCCCACCACAGGCAACGTGCAAGCCCTCTACTTAAGCGGATGGGTAGCCAACTGGGCCAACTCACAAGCCACGGACAGCACTACTTCCTGCTATAATACCACGACCAATACCTACTCTATCAGTAAAAACGGTGGAAACGGCATGAATTGTGCCTTATCCTTCCAGTTCCAACACTAATCGTATGCAACAGAGAAAATATATAAGACAGGGATTCACGCTTATCGAGGCGAGCATCGTCCTTGTAATCCTTGCACTGATTATCGGCAGCGTATTTCTCGGAAAAAGTCTTAAAAATTCTGCCGCCATCAATGCCCAGATTGCTCAGATACAAAAATACCAGGCGGCGGTGAATATGTTTCAGACCAAGTATAATAGTTATCTGCCAGGCGATATTCCCAGTCCTTATGCGCAGAACTTCGGATTCCAAACACGAGGACAAAAGAGAGGCGAAGGAGATGGTAACGGCCTCATAGAATCCAACTGCAGCAATTGCACCGGCTGCGCGGATCCCACGCAAGGGGGGTGTGGAGAGATGGCTGTATTCTGGCAGGATTTAAGCACCGCTGGTCTTATTGACACGAGTGTCCCTACCGGCACCAACCAGCCTAACATATCCGCCCCTATTACAGGGAATTGCTGCGCCTCAGTACCTGCCAGTCCAGGGCTGCTGACACAGTGGATCCCACAGGCCAAACTGGGAAATAATAATTTTATATATGCCTATACAGGCGCAATAGACTATAATAGCGGCGCTTCTTTTACTTACCTTAATGCCAATTATTTCGGCCTTTCCCAGGTAAGCGTGATCGGGTGGAACTATGAATCCACGGGCAATAGCGGCAGCGGCGCCCAAACTATGACCGTCCAGCAGGCATATGCCATTGACAGCAAGATGGATGACGGGCTGCCGCAATCAGGCAACGTTATCGCCTGTTATCTGGATTATGATGCAAATAACGAGGGAGAAGTATGGGCGGCGGGTTTCAGCCAGCTAGGTGCGGGCAGCTCTGTCACAGGAGGAGGATTCGGCTGCGTTCCTACGACTTCGGCTACATCCTATGCAAGTAGTAACTGCTTTGATAATAACGGCGTCACGGGCGTACAAACCTACTCCCTCAGTAAAAACGCTGCTACTCCAAACTGCGCCCTTTCCTTCCAGATACAAAATCAATAGGCATACGTTTAGCCGAATAAAGCTCCTACACCATTTTTTCCGGCTTCACCCATTCGTCAAACTGCTGCGCTGTAAGCAATCCAAGCACTATTCCTGCTTCTTTGAGCGACGTCCCTTCCTTATGCGCTTTTTTGGCAATCTTGGCGGCATTGTCATAGCCGATATGCGGGTTGAGCGCGGTCACCAGCATGAGTGACTCATTCATAAGCCTTGCAATCCGATCGGTATTGGCCACGATTCCCACCACGCAGTTATCCGTGAAACTCACCGCTGCGTCGGCAAGCAGCCGGATGGATTGCAATACATTATAAATAATCATCGGCTTAAAAACGTTCAGCTCGAAATGCCCGTTCGAGCCACCGATGCTAACCGTCACATGGTTGCCCATCACCTGCGCCGCCACCATGGTCATGGCCTCCGACTGGGTAGGGTTAACCTTGCCCGGCATGATGGAGGAGCCCGGCTCGTTTTCCGGCAGCGACAGCTCCCCAAAACCGCAGCGCGGGCCGGAGCCGAGCAGTCTTATGTCATTTGCAATCTTCATCAGCGATACGGCAAGCGTATTGAGCGCGCCCGATACTTCCACCATCGTGTCATGCGTGGCAAGCGCCTCGAATTTATTGGGCGCGGTGACAAAGGGCAGCTTCGTAAGCTTGGCGACTTCTTCGGCGAAGCCTTCGGCGAAGCCTTTCTTCGTATTCAGGCCGGTGCCCACCGCCGTGCCACCCTGCGCCAGTTGGTAAAGATGCGGTAACGTTACCTCCACACGTTTTATGCCGTTGGCTATCTGCGTCACATAGCCGGAAAACTCCTGGCCGAGCGTGAGCGGAGTCGCGTCCTGCAAATGGGTGCGGCCGATTTTGATGATGTCCTTAAACTCCTTCTGTTTATCCGCAAGCGCCTTATGCAGGTGCTTGAGCGCAGGAATCAGATGGCCCGTAATTTCGCACACGGCGGCGATATGCATCGCCGTCGGGAAGGAATCGTTCGACGACTGCCCCATATTGACGTGATCGTTGGGATGCACCGGCCTTTTCGACCCCATTACCCCACCCGCTATTTCAATCGCACGGTTGGAAATCACTTCGTTGACGTTCATATTGGTCTGCGTGCCGGAACCGGTCTGCCAGACGACCAGCGGGAAATTCCCATCCAGCTTGCCATCCACCACTTCCCCGGCCGCCTGCACAATATGCCCTCCGATGGATTCATCCAGCGCCCCAAGCCGCATATTGACCGATGCCGCCGCCAGTTTAAGGATCCCGAAAGCACAGATAAGCGGCTTCGGCATGGTCTCATCGCCGATTTTAAAATTCCCCAGGCTCCGCTGCGTCTGCGCCCCCCAGTATTTATCTGCGGACACGTCAATCGCGCCGAAACTGTCCGTTTCGCTGCGCACGTTATCTGCGGTTTTGTTTTTCGCTTGCATGGAACCCATTTTTATACTCCATATAATTTCAAGGCTTTTAGATTTCTATCGCGATTGTTAATGAATTGTAAATACCTATCCTGCTAGTATATTCACCTAAAATAGAAGCAACCGAAGGAAACAGGGATGATACCGCAACTTAAACTGGCTGAACTGCTCTGCACCCGCCTGTGCCATGATCTGGCCGGCCCCGTCGGCGCGATGGCCAACGGCGCCGAATTCATGCAGGAAGAAGGCGTCAAGATGCATGAGCAGGCCATGGATCTTATCAGCACCAGCGCGGCGCAAGCGATAGCACGGCTGCAGTTTTACCGCCGGGCCTATGGGCGCATCAATGAAAACGGCGAGGCCAGCATTGAAGAATTAAAGAAGGCAACCAGCGATTTTTTTGCGGGCGGTAAGGTAACGGTGGACTGGCCGGATGTCCATACCGATTCTTCCGGCGTCTCCATCAGCTATAAAATGGGCCGCCTGGTATTTAACCTTATCATCATTGCAGCAGCCACCCTGTTGCGCGGCGGCACGATCGCCGTGCGGCTTTCCGCCAACGATGCCACCAAATCCATACATATCCAAGCCGCCGGCAAGATGGTAAAGTGGGACAAGGAAATCGAGGATTCGCTTTCCGGGCTGGTCGCGCTGGAAGCGCTCACGCCGAAGCTGGCCCAGGCCTATATGAGCCGCCTGCTTGCTGAAGAGCTGAACACCAGCCTCTCCTGGCAGGTTGCGGAAGAATCCATAACGTTAGTGGCATACCGGAAACTCTGATGACGAAGCTCTCCCGCATTGTATTGGCCTTATTGCTCGGAAGCCTGTGCGTTTCCCTCTCCGGCTGCGCCGATGACGACGATGAAGGCGGAGGCGGGGTTGGACTATGCACCTACCTCGGCGCATGCAACGACGAGGGCGGAGGCGGGAGCGGCGATAGCAGCGATGGAGACACGAGCCATGTAGGGCATGACGGCACGGATGTCGAGCATTAAGCGAAATAATCGCTTGAAAACAGGCGCTATGTATATATTGTAGCGTACTGGATTATAAACAATCCCGACTGTGAGTTTATGTATATTAAATATATGGATGTCATGCCAGCGAAAGCTGGCATCCAGATCGGACAAGCAAGCTCTAAAACCGACTTCTGGCATGACAATTTTGTTTATCAACTACTTAAACTCATAATTCGGGTTAAATAGACGTCGGGTATGCCTGTCATCGTACAAAAATTTGGTGGAACATCGGTCGCGGATCTGGACCGCATTCGCAATGTCGCACGCAAGGTAAAAAGAGAAGTGGATCGGGGAAACCAAGTCGCGGTGGTGGTTTCCGCCATGTCGGGCGTCACGGATCAGCTAGTGAACATGACGCGGCAGCTTTCCGGACTTTCCACGCCCTCAGCGCTTGAAGAATATGATACGATTGTATCCTCCGGAGAACAGGTCACGGCTGGCCTGCTGGCGCTGGCGCTTAATGAAATGGGCATTCCGGCGCGTTCCTGGCTCGGCTGGCAGCTACCGCTGGTAAGTGATGCCGCGCATGGCAAAGCCCGTATCCATGATATTAAAAGCGATGCTATCATGGAATCGCTGAACGAAGGCAATGTCGCCGTAGTTGCAGGATTTCAGGGGGTGGACGAGCATGGCCGCATTTCCACGCTGGGGCGCGGCGGTTCGGACACGTCGGCGGTGGCGCTTGCCGCAGCACTTAAGGCGCAACGCTGCGACATCTATACGGATGTGGACGGGATCTATACCTGCGATCCGCGCATCGTCACCAAGGCGCATAAGCTGCATAGGGTTGCGTATGAGGAAATACTGGAAATGGCCTCGCAGGGGGCAAAAGTGCTACAGACGCGATCGGTGGAGATGGCAATGAACCACGGTGTCCGGGTTCAGGTATTGTCGAGCTTCAGCGACGCGGAAGGAACGTTACTTGTGGATGAGGAGGAAGTCGTGGAAAGAAAAAGAATCACAGGCATTGCCTATAGCCGCGACGAGGCGCGCATTACGCTGACGTCCGTTGCCAACATCCCGGGAGTAAGTGCCGAGATTTTCGGGCCGCTGGCCGATGCCAATATAAACGTGGATATGATCGTGCAGAACGTCAGCGAAGGCGGCGCGGAAACCGACGTCACCTTCACCGTACCGCGTGGCGATCTCAAAAATGCCCTTGCCGTCGTCGAGAAATCCCGTGACAAAATCAAATACAAATCCCTGAATTCAGATGATTCTGTCGCCAAGGTATCGGTCATAGGCGTAGGCATGCGCAGCCATGTCGGCATCGCGCAGGAAATGTTCAAAACGCTGGCCGATAAAGGCATCAATATCCTGGTGATTTCAACGTCGGAAATAAAGATTTCCGTATTGATTGCAGAAGAGTATACTGAGCTTGCATTGCGCGCATTGCATACCGCCTATGGACTCGATACGGAGTAGATCCATGAATATGAAACCGTTTGAAACGATTGAAGTGGATAAGGCAGAAATCGCCTGTGATGGCGGTAAGCTCGGCCATCCCCGGGTATTTCTTCATATCGACCACACTTCCGGCACCATCCAGTGCCCCTATTGCAGCCGGTTATATGTGTTGAAGAAGGATGCTGCGTAACTATATTCTTTAATATTATGTTACATATCAGAATTTACCGGAATTTGGTTGGAGTTTTTAGATCAAGGAAAGTCTGGAGATTTGCCGCCGCGCTCATTTCTCTCTAAAATCTCTCTCAAATAAGGAGGACGGTAGTGGGTTTTTTCTATTTCAGAAGAATCATTGCTTGCAGTCGGGTGTCCCTTCTCTCTGGCCTCCTTAGATAATTTATATGTTCTTTCCAGAATGTTTTTATATTGAGGAAATCGTTCTGTTAGCTTAGCAAGATCAGAGTCATCAATAGTAAGCCGATCACCTGCTTCGGTATGCATGATTGTAGATTCACTAATATTCAATTCACTTGCAAAATCGGATTGAATGAGAGAAGTAGTTTCTCTTACTGCGCGTAATACCTCCCCAAATTGATTCCTTACAGGGAAAAAGGCAAGAAATTCTGAATTCTCAAGAACATTAAAAGAATTATCCGCAAGAATATTTTTTCTCACCAGAGTATGCACCCATTGTTTTGCCTTATCGCTAGTATTTAATGTTGGTATAGCTAATAGGATAATTCTTTCAGTTACTTCGGGAAAAGGTTGGTATAAATTTACCACTGGAGCAATAAGAGAATATGGAAAATTCATATGTCCTGATTCTAAATTAGAGAGCATAATTTTCCGAAGGCCAAGTCGGCTCTCGACTTCGCTTTGAAAGAAATCTCTACTCTCCCTAAGCATGGCCAATATATGGCCAAGAGTTTTTCTGTTAGATTGTCCAGCCGCTAGCTGTTTTTTACACCACTGTAATAATTGTTTCTTGCACCATCCTGAATCACGTATTGGATGGTTTATATATTCCCATTCCTCTCTGTGAATTTTATCCTCTAGCCAAGAGAAGTCTATTGTGTCGTCTACTAAATGGGAAAAAGTTTTTGCTTCACCCATGGATATACCCTGCGCGTGTTCTTTTGGATGTATTAATTCTCTAAGTAAGAAACCAAGCGACGATCTTATAATGGGAATTTTTCCTAATTCCATCCGAGAAACCTGTCCTTGATCTATATTTAATGCATGTGCTATATCGATTTGGAACTTATGTACTTTTTTCCTTCCTTGCAGCAACATCTGCCCTGCCTTCAACTGTACAGTCTTCTGTATATGTTTTAGCAAGGCTACCTTGGCACCGCTTTCAGGCATGCCCATTTCAACATATTGTCGAATACCTATCAAAGAAGGCTGTCGCTCTTCGGGTAACGCTATAAGAAAGCGTATAACTTTTTCCATAAGGGGGAGAGAAATCTCTCCTTGCTCAATAGCAGAAATGTCCGACTGGTTTAGTCCTTCTATGTGAGAAGCAATTTCTCCCGGCGTTAAACTGGTATTTTGTAACAAAGCATCCAAAACATGAGACTGGCCTATTGCGGTTCTACGCGTTCTTTTTTGCTTAGGCATAAGGTCTGTATCTATAGCTACCGCCAGACGTGCTTTATTTATCTGTTCGCTCAAATCTTCACCGAAATATTCCTTATATAAAGGAATAATAGAAGGATTCAAATTCGCCAACGCATTTTCCGGTAAGGGCTTTCCTATATTGTTTCTTAGACAATCGATTAATTCTTGTACATTACGCTGATAAATGGTTTTTGCCGTTGTTGTCGGTATATTATTACATGCCTTAGCAACATCGGGAAAAGACATATGAAGCATAAATCGGCAAAAAATAATCGGTTGTGCATTTGATTTTAAGGTTGCAATCCATGCAATCACATAATCATTTCTTTCTTTTTGAAGTGCGGCTTCTTCAGGCGTTGGAAGTTTTTCCTGACCGAGTATAGAACCACCCTGAATGTCAAGAATATCGGCCCAGTCTTCGTCACTCTGAGGAGATGCCAATTCACTAAAAGTGCTTGTCGTTTTAATACGTGCGCTTCTTAAATAATCAATGCTGAGATTTCGAGTAGCCCTTGCAAAGTAATTTCTCAGATCTTTTACTATACGGCTTCTTTTTGCTTCATCAAAAGGTTGTTCTATATTTTCCTGCGCCCAATCTAAATCCTTTTTTCTTGTCACAACACTTTCTATAATAACATCTCGAAAATCATCAACCAGATCGTGGGTAGCACGATTACCCAATGCGCTGTGTGCAATTTGGTCCATTAAGCGACGCATGTCACTTGAAATCATGTAAGACCAGATGAATTCCGATTCATTTTGCGGTTCTGGATTATCACCTTGACTTGGCATAATGCTTCAACCATTGGCTACATTAAGAGCCCAAACCTTCGAGCACCGTCTATTGTACGGCAAGAAAATTAAGAATTGGTTACTTCTCACCATAGGTGAGAGGGATGATTTCAGGCAGCTCAAAAATACGGGAATAACCCCATATTAGCCCCAAATACACACGCGGCGAGTATCACATCGCTTATCAAAGCCGCATACTACTCAGCCAGCCTGATATCATCGATATGAATCGTAGATAAAGTGTGGTCGGTGGCATTCTGTATCTGCATGCCTTTCACAGGCACTTCCGCCGGGTTTAGCTGCGGCACCGGAATCGACAACTGTATCCATCCTTTTTCCGGCAGCTTGGTTTTATACACGGAAGCCAGGGGCACCTGCACAATAGCGTTTCCGTTTTTATCCGTCAGGAATACGACGAAGTCTGAAACAGGCTGGTGGGCTAAATACATATCCAATACCAGTTTCCCGTAATTTGTTGTAGACATCGTACCACTCTTTAACTGCGCATTAAAGCCGCCATAAGGTTTGAACATTATCCCATAGGAACATGGGGCAGTAACAAATAATGACGCATCGCAAGGAGCGCTCGCCGCCATGCTGTAGCTGTAATCATACATTGCCGGCGATACAGCATTATCGTAGATAACAAACTCTCCTGTTTGTGGCGGCACCGAAACGGGTTCAGAGGAGGTAGGTTCAGGAGTCGGTTCAGGGCTGATTGTAGGGGATGCGATAGGCGTTAGCACCGGAGTATCCGTAGGCGTAGGAGTGGGGGGAATAATAGGATTATTGACAGGAGCCGATCCACTGGAAACCACGGTAAGGAATTGATTCACCGACGTGATGGAAGCCCCTAATCCGGCGCAGGGAGAACCGGCGGTCAAGGAAAAATCAAGTATCTGCAGCACCGGCAAGGTTGGGGTGGTGCGCATGTCATTTCCTTCCTGTTCCACGAAGCCGGTGAGATCCGAAGCGAACATCGGATTGGCCGTGACGCCGCCCAGCGTCTGGCCTTGCGTATTATACTGGCAGTTATTGTTATCGGCGGTCAGGCTGCCGTTGGCGTTCATCGCACCGCCGTAAAATATGGAATTGGTGACCGAGTTGCCGGAGCCGCTCAGTTCCAGGTTCTGATCGAGGGCAAACGAGGTGATGTGATCCATCGTCCAGCCGTTCGCCGTGGCTCCCCATATATTATTCGCCCCGGCGGCAATAAAAAGACTGTTGGTAATGGATACGTTGCTCACCGTGACCAGCCCGTTTCCTAAAATAAGGCCGTTCTCTTTACCCGGACCGATGATGTCCTGATCAAACGTGAAATTAGCGTCCGCATTTCCCGTCCATATCTGCATACCATCATCATGGTTACACTGGTTGAACGCCGTTCCCGGATAATTCGGATTATTACGGTCATCATGCAGCCAGGAAAGCTGGATAGTAATATTGCCGACATTCACCGGCTGGAAAGCATCCTCCCCGCCGTTCTTCATTTCCATGTTCTGGAATACATGGTTGGAGCCTTGCAGCATCACCAAGGCAGGCCCCTGCGGATTCCAGCCGCTGCCCGACTGCGACGCCGTGCCGTCGTCATAGAGGTATAGATTCCGGATAGTGTCATGCTGGGCGCCGGTATCGAACGTGATGGCCGGACCGTTATATCCATAAATGCTGATGCCGTGCCAACTGCCGCCGTCTATCACCACATAGCTGTTGTTCCCAATGGCAATGCCGGTAGAGAGCACCCCCGCTGTCTGGTAGCTGTAGCTTGGCTGGCCGCAATAGGGAAGCAGCGTTCCTCGCCCGCCGAAAAAATTCACCGCCCCATTATGGCCTGCCGCCGTTGAACGTTCTATAGTAATGGGCGAGCCGGACACACCGCTTTTTCCAATGATAAGCGCCTTGGAATAGGCCATTCCAGCACTTCCACCATCAATCGTCACCGTATCGCCTGGTTGGATCTCAGACCAGTTTATCTGATCCAACTCATTCCATGCCGTCGCCCACGACAGCCCATCACTGTTGCTGCCATTTTTCGAAACATAGTAGGTATTGCCGGAAGCAATGGCAAAAGACGGTAAGGAACAATATGCAGCAGTGATTAATGTGATACAAAACAGAACTGGCTTATGCATGGAATCCATCGTTTTCATTACACCAATCTTTCTATAATTCATAATCCGCTTTATCATGAGCGAAACATAGAATTATATTAACATAAATTAATTAAAAAATGTTTAATTTATTTTCTTATAACCGCTCAAATAGATAAAGAATGCGGAGCAATTTTGATTATGCCATTACCTCCCTCCTCGTCATCCCGGTGAGGCGGTCAGCAGACCGCCGGTCAACCGGGACCATGGTGCAACCACGGAATAAGTCAGCAGGCTTGCGTGTGCTTCTGCCTCGCGCATGGCGGGCCTACCTGCCCGCCTACCTTCCGTTCCAGCTTGTGAAAGTGGATCCCGGATAAGCTCGCTTCTTGGCTCGCTTTCCGGGATGACAATGGTGGATATTTTTATGTCAAATGACTATAAAGTGATAATGAAACACTGCCAATAGTGTAGTGTCCCGCGCAACACTTTACCCCACAAGATTGAAAGTCCGTTGCCTGCGCGGGTAAACACTACACTCATTATAATGGCTAGTGTACTTTTCGTCCCATGCTGCCCACAGACTATGGCATAAGCCATTAGGTAAAGCACTGCATCGGACGGTACACTAGCGACGAATTTTATCAATTCCTAAGCTGCATTCTTCAAAGACAGCTTCCGGCACGCATCGCCGATGCGCTCCAGGGCTTTGGCGAGGTTGGCGTCGGAGGTGGCGTACGAGATGCGGAAATGGCCTTCCAGACCGAAAGCGCTGCCCGCGACCGCTGCCACCAGCGCATCTTCCAATAAATATTCGCAGAAGGAGGTGCTGTCGGAGATAGGCCTGCCGCTTGGCGTCTTGCGGCCAAAAAGCTGAGAGCAGTTGGGAAACACATAAAATGCGCCTTTGGGAGTAGAGCAACTCATATGCTCGATGGCATTTAAGCCTGCCACTACCTTATCACAGCGTTCCCTGAACGACTTCATCCAGTCTTTCAGGAAATCTGCGGGCTGGTTCAACGCCGCCACCGCCGCTGCCTGACTTATCGAGCAGGGATTGGACGTGCTGTGTGACTGGATGTCGGTCATCGCAGCAATCAGCGATTTTTCGCCTGCCGCATAGCCGATACGCCAGCCGGTCATGGAAAAGGCCTTGGACACACCGTTTACTGTCAATATGCGTGAATATAGCTTCGGTTCTATCTGTGCGAGGGTAAAGAATTTCATGCCGTCATAGAGGATATGCTCGTAAATATCATCTGCGATCACATGCACCTGTGGGTGCGCCATCAATACATCCGCCACGGCGCGCAGCTCCTGCTCGCTATAAACCGCTCCGGTCGGGTTGGACGGCGAGTTGAGAATCAGCCATTTGGTTTTCGGTGTAATCGCTTTTTTTAGATCCGCCGGATGGAGCTTGAACCCTTGTGATTCCGGACAGGCAACCGTCACTGGCGTTCCCCCGGCAAACGCGACCATATCCGGATAGGAGACCCAGTACGGTGCAGGGATAATGACTTCATCACCCTCATTGATCGTCGCCAGCAGCGCATTGAATATCACCTGCTTGGCGCCACCGCCGACAACGATCTGGTTGGCAGCGTATTCCAAGCCGTTTTCACGCTTGAATTTATCGCATACTGCCTTTTTGAGCGCCGGAGTGCCGCCCACAGCGGTATATTTGGTATCGCCGCGCCGGATGGCCTCCACCGCCGCCTGCTTGATATGCTCTGGCGTATCAAAATCCGGCTCGCCTGCGCCCAGGCCGATAACATCTTTTCCTGCTGCCTTAAGTTCAGCAGCTTTCACAGTCACGGCAATCGTAGGGGACGGCTTGATGCGCGCAAGGCGGGTCGTCAGAAAAGACATGTCGATTTTCCTATTGTTTTTGCACAGGCCCTGCGGGATGCGCAGGGGGGGATACAATCGGTTTTTTAGCCGGATAATCGCCAATATGCAACAGTTCTATTTTTGCCACGATCATTTCATTTTCCGGCAGGGATGGCAGCAACCCGGAGGCAGAAGCATCGTCATGCAGAGGCTTGTTGTACCCCGGCGGAAGGATCACCGTGCGCTCGCCTTCCTCCATCATCTGGCTCATGCCCAACTCAATGCCGTAAGGAACCTCCGATCCACCCAGGGTGAAGACCAGCGGGTGATCGCCACTGGAAAACAACTCTGTGCCGTCCACCTTCCATAGGGATATGCTGGCATAGACCTTATCACCGCAATTCACCTGCCGGCCATTGCCGAAAACCGTGTTGAGCGCACGCAGCGGAAAGGCGGACTGCGGTATCGCAGGCGAAATATCCATAAGTGATATCTTTGCAGCCGTAAGCTTATCTTTCAAGGAAAGGGATAGATCGCCCTTGGCATCGGCGACGGCCATTAACGGCGTCATAATCTTACGCTCACCGCCCGGCCTCATACCGATAAGTCCCAGCTCAATGCCACGTAATACTTTCCCGCTGCCAATCCGCGTTGTTTTATCTCCTTTTTCCAGCACATCGCCCTTCTGGTCGAGATATTCATAATGCAGCTTTGCCTCCTGTCCGCAAGTTGCGGGAATCCCCGAACCGGCTTTGAGGTCTTCCGTCTTCACTGCTAGGTTATATGCTGGAATCAACGGGATGGAAAACAGAGGAAATTTGTTTTTATTGCAATCCTTGTCTTTCAGATTTTCCGCATGTTGCTGGGATTGCGAAGTATTCGGCTTGGGCGGCGGAGGATTGACATAGCTGTGCCATAATGCATAGGCAAAAAAACCCATAATTACCCAGCGTATTATGCCCTGCACCGTCTGCGATGAAGAATTATCGTTGAAGTTGAATAAATTGAACATGCAATGCCTCAATGCCGTTTCCCCCCATGAAAGACACACGGGCGATCTTTTCATTTATACAGCCAAATACGGAAAGCAGATAGCGGAAATTTATGAATATTTCATGGCAAAGGGATAAAGGAAAATTTTAAGTAACAGCAGCTTAAAGGCATTACACGTTAAACCGAAAATGCAGCACGTCACCATCTTGTACTATATAGTCTTTTCCTTCCAGGCGGAGCTTACCCGCCTCTTTTGCTCCCTGCTCGCCCTTGCAGGCAACATAGTCGTTGTAGGCAATCGTTTCCGCACGGATAAAACCTTTCTCAAAATCGGTATGAATAACGCCTGCCGCCTGCGGCGCGGAAAATCCCCGTGAAATCGTCCAAGCCCTGGCTTCTTTAGGGCCTACGGTAAAAAAGGTAATCAAATCAAGCAGGGAGTACCCTGCGCGTATCAGCCGGGTAAGGCCTGTTTCCTGCAAGCCCAGCGCCGACAGGAATTCCTGCTTATCCGCATCGGGCAGTTGCGCCACTTCCGACTCAATCCGGGCAGAGATAATCACGGCAGGGGCATTCACTTTTTCTATAACCTGCCGCGAATAATCATTGCCGGATGCCGCGCTTGCTTCTTCGACATTGCACACATAGAGCACAGGCTTTGCCGTCAGAAGCTGGGTATTCTTGATAATCCGGCGCTCCGCGTCATCCGCAGGCACCAGCGTCCGCGCCGGTTTTCCTTCTGAAACCACTTTCAGGAGCTTTTCCATGACTTCGGCCTGCTCTTTGGCATCCTTATCGCCCTTGGCTTTCTTCTGCAGTGCAGGAAGACGCTTTTCCAGGCTTTCCATATCGGCAAGTACCAGCTCAGTCTCAATAATCTCCGCATCGTCCAGCGGTGCTATGCGCCCTTCCACATGGGTAATGTCGCCATCCTCAAAGCAGCGTAGCATATAAATGATGGCATCCACTTCACGGATATGGGCAAGGAACTGGTTGCCAAGCCCTTCCCCTTTGCTGGCGCCGCGCACAATCCCGGCAATATCCACGAATTCCAGCTGCGTCGGGATGATTTGCGCCGAGTTGGCGATACCTGCCAAGGTGGTAATACGTTCATCCGGCACTGCCACCCGCCCGATATTAGGCTCAATCGTGCAGAACGGATAATTCGCCGCCTCCGCCGCCTGCGTGGAGAGCAATGCGTTAAAAAGCGTGGATTTCCCTACATTGGGAAGGCCGACGATACCGCAGTTGAAGCCCATAAGGAATAGTTGTCAGTTGTTAGTTGCCGGTTTTTTAGTGGCAGGAACGGCAAAAAGCAATGATTTAAGCAAATAGTGGACTAATTTTATAGGGATATTAGCCCCCACGTATTTGATTCACTCCTAAGACTTTAGATGCCTCTTCAACATAGCTGGCTATACGTTCTGCTCCCACAGCTTTCATCTCTTCACCGAAATGCTGAAGTAAAAGGGCCTGCATAATTTCTTCCGAAGAACGTTCCAGAGTCTTTTTTTCTACCCAACCCTGCCCTCCGTCAGCTTCTTTTCCGGTAATTTGCTTTTTATCAACTGTATTACGCGTTCCATTTAAGCCTAAGACTTTGCGTGACTCTTCAATATAATCGACAATATGCCTTAACATCACAGTATTCATCTCTTCGCCGAAATGCTTAAATAAAAGAGCCGTCATAATGTGTTCTGGAGAACGCTCCGAAGCCGTTTGTTCTGCCCAACTGCGTTGTTCGCCAGTGCTGCCCCCAGCACGCCCCTCTACCACCGCCTGTTGAACTGCAGCAATGCGCTCTATCTCTTCCTGCATCCGACGGCAAGTGCCCAGCTCCACCTGCATCGCCCCTTCCAGCTCTCCTATCTCTACTCCCATTGTTTCAGCCATTTTTTCAAAATTCAGCGGCACATTCTTGCCTGCCTGATATGCTCCTAGCTGTACTTTCTTTGCAAGCTCTACCAGAGATTCCGCATCATGCTTGAGCACTTCCGCCGCAACCGTCCATACCGTCATATATTCATGCAGATAATGATAGTCGAATGTAGGATTTCCGTTAGGGTATCCCTGTAGGGCCTCAAGTAAAGATTTTCTTTCTAACGCTGCGATTTCCCCTACATGCCCTTCCTGTTGCGACTGGCTGTTAATGCGGAAGGCTTCTGCCTCAGACAGTAAATATGTATGACAGTACGGGTTTACAGCATATACGTTTTTGGCTTTATCTATATCTCCCTTCTTCCACGTATTTAGAATGTATTTATCATCCTTGATAGGCCCCATACCAACCAGATGCAACCGATCAGGATCCACTTCAAACTTCAGATGAATTTCTCCCAACTCTTCCGCTAATTCGCGCCGTACGGTATTGTGTGCAATGGTATCGATGTCATGTGTCAGGCCAATCGTTTGCCCACCGAATACGATATCATCTTTACCCCCCACCAATAATTCCTGCACCCTATGAGCCTTAAGATTTTTCACGTTTCCATAAATTCCACTTTTGAGAATATGGGAAATGACGGCATTTAAGTGAGGAAAATCTGGATCCTCTGTAACCTGCATGGTGTTTAGGTCAATACCCCGAATAGCGTTCACAATACCCTGGTCTTTTGAATCATCGGCAAAGGCCTGTAAAACCTGAAGAGTTAACCGCCGATCAGGACTGGAAGCAAGAAACGTTTCAAAATCCTTCTCTGCCATTTTTGTTATCTCGGAGAGCCCGCCAAGCGCACTAATACCATCAGGATTTTCGTTCTTCAGACGCTGGACGGCATAAACCGCAGTGCCCTCAATGGAATCACCATTTTTTTCCACCAATGTTACGGTAGCGCCGCTGTTGAGCGCCAAAGCCCGATTTGCCGGTATTTTAAGTATTTCAGCCCTTTCATCAGGTTCAAGAGGGCAAAGCGCCTCCATTAGTTCATCTTTACTGCTGTAAATACTTGCCATACAATTTCCGGATAATTTGCAATAAGTCGCCTGCCCAATTTAACAGCTCAACCGTTAAGAAACCACGCAGGAAATGTTAAGTTTTTGTTACAGCACCTGTCATAAAAACTTCATAAATCTCTGCTGTAATTATATAGAATAAATAGTTAATATGCAGCGGTCACAGTGTCTCCGGGAAGTCAGTCTCTTTTTAAGAGAATTAGATTTCCAAATCGGGGACATAGGACATTTATAAGTCCTGTATACGTATGCTCTTGGTTTACCCCCAAACCAGTGGAGCGTTTCATCTCTGAAAGGAGGTGAGAGAGATGTGTTTAGGTTGTGAAAGCGGCTTGGACCACTGTGGGAAGTGCAGCTGCTGCCGCCCACAAAAACGCCGCCGTCTGAGCCTTCGCCGTCTCTTCCGTAAGCCGTAATAACTAAATAGTAGCTAGTTTGTTGTTAGTGGAGAGCTATCCTTAAGGGGAAGGATAGCTCTCCTTTATTTTTGGGGGTATTTTAGTGTAAAATTATCACTGTATTCTGATACAGAAAAACAAAGTTTCCTGCCAAAATCCCAGCACTCCCTCCCTATATATAATATATAGGTCGCTGCGATTATACGTAACGTTCTATAAAAATTGCTAAGATATTATTTTTCTCCATATACATTGTACGCAAACAATGTAAAGAAAACAGCATCATCCCACCTTCCATTCCCGGAAGCCGCACTTGCCCAAATCCTTCGGGCACTGGCGGCCCAATGCGTTGGAGCAACTGGGATAGAGTTTCGTCGCCTCCACTAGCCAAGCAAGGGATTTGATGAACTCTGGGTGGATGCCCAGCGCTGGAACCCTCGCATAATGCGGGACACCGCTGCGTTCCGCCAGTGCCTTATATTCAATATCCAACTCCACCCGCGTTTCCGAATGTTCCGATACAAAGGCAATCGGAACCACCACCACCGGCACCTGGTTATCTCCCGCACGCACGATTTCATCCTCTGTAGAAGGCGAGAGCCATTTAAGCCGTCCCACCTTGCTCTGGTAGCAGACGACATGATCCAGCGCCGCACCGCCCAGCTTACGCATGATGGCCTGCACCGCGCGCTCTACCTGCCACTGGTAGGGATCGCCTTTGCGGATAAGCTTCTGCGGCAGGCCGTGCGCCGAAAACAATATCCTCGGAGTTCCATATTTCACCGCTTCTTCGAGGGCTGGCTTTATCAATTGCACATGGGCATCGGTAAAATGCGCATCAAACGGATAACAGCATACCGGGTGATGCATAGCGCTTAGTCCCTGTTTTTTGGCCTGGGTATTCCACTCGGCAAAGGCAGAGCC
>JABDGA010000010.1:0-30554 GCA_013286285.1 Alphaproteobacteria bacterium
CTGCAGCAAGCCATCCATTGCCAGACAGGCATTCCTGACAAACAGCCGGAAATCGAGCGCCACCTGATCGTTGCGCGATCGCGCCGTATGAAGCTTGCCTGCCGCATCGCCAATCAACTCGGCAAGCCTTGATTCGATATTCATGTGAATATCCTCCAGCGCTTCTTTAAACGTAAAAGCGCCGGATTCGATTTCTTCACGGATGGCCTTTAACCCTCCGATGATTTGAGCCGCTTCCTTTTTAGTAATAATGCCGGTGGCAGCCAGCATGGCGCAATGCGCCAGCGAGCCTTCGATGTCCTCCGCGTATAATTGCCGGTCAAAACCGATGGAAGCGTTTATTTTCGCCATGATTTCCGCCGGACCGGACGCGAACTGCCCGCCCCACATCGGGTTGGCGCCGGTCTCGCTCTTGCGTTTTTTTTGTTTACTGGGTGGCATATATTTTATAGGTTGTCTTTACGTTCCGTTTTGCAGAAATTTTAGAATGACATACGATAAAAACAACATATTTGCCAGAATAATCCGCGGCGAGATCAGCAGCAAAAAGATATATGAGGATGAGTTTGTCCTGGCAATCGAGGATATTGCCCCCGCCGCACCGGTGCATGTGCTGATTATGCCCAAGGGCGATTTCATATCCTTCGACGATTTTGCGGTGAAGGCGGGCACCAAGACGATGACCCATTTTTTTCAGGTCATCACGATTGTGGCAAGAATGATGAAAGTGGATGTCAGCGGTTACCGCCTCATCATGAACCACGGCCACAATGCCTCGCAAAGCGTCGCCCATTTCCATGTGCACCTGATCGGCGGCAAGCCGCTGGGCGGATTGCTGCCGGGTGATGACAAGGCGCGATGACCCCGGTCAATTTGCTTTGGCTGCGCCGAGATTTACGGCTGCATGACCATGCTGCCCTTGCCAGAGCAAGCGCACAGCCGGGATGCATACAGCCGGTATTCATCTTTGACACAGAGATACTGCAAAGGTTCCACACCCCGGAAGATCGCAGGCTTACTTTTATTGCCCAAACGCTTGTCCTGCTGCATGCGCAGCTAAAGAAAAAAGGCGGCGGGCTGCTGGTCCTGCATGGCTCCGCCAGCCGTATCGTGCCAAAGCTGGCCGGGTTACTTGAGTGTCCCTCTGTAATAGCATCGGAAGATTATGAGCCACACACCCGTGAACGTGATGAAGCCGTAAGCACCGCATTGGCGCCGCGCACTTTAGGACTGGTCAAGGATCACCTGATTATCTCCCCAATGGAGCTGACCCGTTCGGGCAATCCCTATAAAGTCTTTACTCCCTATGCCAACGCATGGAAGGCAAAACTCATGCCGGACAAGGAGATGCATTATGCATGCGACCAGGTACGTTACGCCAATTTCATGAATATTCTGGAGCGCCTGCCTAACGGCGAACTCCAGCGTATCGATATGGATAACGGCGCGGAAGAGGCACTCGACGCCATAGGATATAACTACGTTCCTTCACCGGAATGGAAGCCGGAAGCGGCGCAAGACAAGCTGAATCATTTTATAACACATACCGCCGCCACTTATGCCCAGACACGCGATACCCTTGCCGAGGCAGGCACCAGCAAACTCTCCCCTTACCTGCGCTTTGGCCTGCTTTCCGTCAGGGAGTGCTACCAGAAAGCCGTCTGCGTGCCTGGCGCACAGAAATGGGTGGATGAACTGATCTGGCGGGAATTCTATGCCATGATTCTTTATTTCTTCCCCGAATCGGCACACACCGAATGGAACCCGGCCTATCGCGGGCTCACCTGGTCACACGATATCCAGCTGCTGCAGTCATGGAAGGAAGGAAAAACCGGCTACCCGGTCGTGGATGCCGCAATGCGCCAGCTGTTGGAAACTGGCTGGATGCATAACCGCGCGCGCATGATCGTCGCAAGTTTTCTGACCAAACATTTGTTAATAGACTGGCGTTTAGGGGAGGAGCATTTTGCCCAGTATCTCATGGACTATGAACTGGCTTCCAACGCCGGGGGCTGGCAATGGGCGGCTTCCACCGGAACGGATGCCCAGCCTTATTTCCGGGTATTTAATCCGTATTTACAAAGCAGCAAATTCGATCCGGAAGGAGCGTATATCCGCCGTTATGTGCCTGAACTGCGGCATCTGGGGCCCAAAGATATCCATTGCCCGCCTCCCCTGCTTATCGCCGGAAAGTACGCACTGCCGATCGTGAACCACGCGGCAGCGCGTACTCTGGCCATTGCCAAGTTTAAGCAGCTTGCTTCAGGCTCTGGTTATTGACCTTCAGTTTCACTTCTATATTGCCCTTGGTGGCTTTGGAATAGGGGCAAACCTTATGCGCCTCCTGCACCAGCTTCTGGGCAGTGGCCGCATCCAGGCCAGGAAGCGATACATTTAATTCCACACCGATGAAAAACCCATTATCATCCTGATTCAGGGTAACATCCGCATGCACGTCCACCTCCCCGCTGAGATTTATCTTTTGCAGCTTGGCGACATGCTGTACGGCGCTACCGAAGCAGGCGGCATAGCCACAGGCAAAGAGCTGTTCCGGATTGGTGCCTTTCTTATTCCCCCCAGGCCCTGCAAGGTTAAAATCGACTTGTTTATCATCAGTTGCAACATGTCCTTCGCGTCCCCCAACTGCATCCGCATGTGCGGTATATAAAGTCTTCATATGCATCTCCCAGGTTGAATGTTATTTTGCTATAATTAGCGGCTAGATCTTACGCAGGCCGGAGATAAATTTTCCATAAATAAAAATATATATCGAAAATTTATAAGGTTATATGTAAGTATAAACAGTACTGTCGTTTTTTCTATGGCAGGCTATCTACGTTATATAATATATTCAAGGAGATTCTATTATGGCCTATACTGCTACGCTACCTAAAGCCCTGGCAATTTCCCTCCTGCTTCTTTCCGCCCCTGCCCTGGCTAATGACGAGGATAACACGGAGAATCTACCATTCTCGCCGCCTGCCAGCAACACCGCAGCCCCCGTAGCTTCGGGCGATACGGGCCAAGACATCACAGCAGATGCTTCTACTCCTGCAACAAAAAGCTCCGTGCCCATTACCTCCGGCGGCATTGGCGAGGATATGGATCGCTTAAAAAGCGTACAGAACCAATATAACCTGAAGCTGCTTATCACGGAAAAGAATGGCATATTCCTGTCTGATGTGGCGGTGCTGATTGAAGATAAAAAAGGCCATACGCTAGCCAATACCGTCACGGAAGGGCCAATACTGCTAGCCAAGCTTGCTCCCGGAACTTACCAGATCAAAGCCTCGCGTCATGGAGAGGAAGTAAAGAATATGAAAGTCACGGTTGGGTCCGGAAAGTTAAATGCCTACCAGATTACGTTCCGCGATACCGATGACAGGATCAGCGGCGACCCGAAAACCGTTTCGCTTAAATAGGCAATTCGCATCTATTTATTCGTCATTGCGAGACCGCGAAGCGGTCGTGGCAATCCAGAAAACCTTTCACATGGCATGACTGGATTGCTTCACTCCCGCTGGTCGTTTGCAATGACGGTACTTCAAGGGATAATAATAAAAATAACGTGTATAGTACGTGAGGCGATATTTCATTACCGCAACGGGAACCGGCATCGGGAAGACCTTTGTCACCGCAGCGTTGACAGCGCGATTACGCCATGAAGGGAAAAACGTAATCGCGCTGAAGCCAGTTATCAGCGGCTTTGATCCGCGGCAACTTGCAACAAGCGATACCGGCATCCTGCTCAACGCCCAAGGACTGCCGCTCTCGCAGGCAATGGCGGATTCCATATCGCCCTGGCAATTCCCGGAGCCGCTTTCACCGGATATGGCTGCAGAAGATGCGGGCAGGTCCGTAGACCTGACAGAACTCGCTGCATTTTGCCGTGCCGATGAAAAAGCCGATTACCTTCTGGTGGAAGGCGCTGGGGGAATCATGACCCCTATTGGAACAGACTATACGGTGCTCGACTGGGTGGCGGCACTCGGGTACGAAATCATTCTGGTAGCCGGCAGTTATCTGGGCACGCTCAGCCATACGCTTACGGCTTATGAGGCCATAGCCACACGCGGGCTAAAGCTGCACTCCGTTATCATCAGCGAGTCTGAAACCTCGCCAGTGCCGCCCACACGCACTCTATTGACGCTCAGGCGTTTTCTACCTAATAATTTGTTGACTTATATCCTTCCAAGAACGAATGATGCGCATAGCATAAACAATATCCTTTTATGACTGAGCCAGAGAACGCACCGCCACCTATCCGATACGCTTCCTTCAATGCCAGGATCATCGCCAGCATGATCGATATTGGCATCATTATGATAGTCGCCGTTCCGTTCGTAAACTGGATCATGGGCATGATGTTCCCACCATTGAACTTCAGTACCGCCTCGGCAATGGTGAACCAGCAGGAAACAACACAGATCTCCAAACAGATTTTATCCGAAATATGGCGCTCCGCGAAAGAACAGCATGTGTTTGAACGCGCCGTCATCGAGAATCTGCTGCAGGGACTTTTTGTGGCTGCTTATACGCTCCCATTCTGGTTCCGCTATGCATCCACTCCCGGCAAGATGCTGCTCCGGATGGAAATACAGGATGTCTCATCCGGCGTACGCATGTCACGCGGGCAGGCAATCATCCGTTTTTTAGGGTATTTTATATCCCTTCTACCGTTCTCGCTGGGTTTTTTCTGGGCCGCGTTCAACAAAAAATGCAGGGCCTGGCATGATATGCTCGCGCATACGGCAGTCGTAGTGAAACCCAGAAAGATTGCGGACACATAGCAACAGGCACATAAAACATTGCCAAAACAGTTTTTATCCTTTACTAATTCGTTGCATGGTGCAGAGTTTCGATTAACCAATTGATTTTTCTAGAATCAATCAAATTGGTGCAGTGCACCATTTTTTGGTTGACGCAACGGGATTTATTGCTATTATCTCACGGTAATCAGAATTACATCACTTTAAAAATGATAAAGGAGATACCCATGACTTATAACGCATTCGCCGACTGGACAAAAATTTTTGGGGACTTCAAGGCTCCCAACGTGCTTGACTTCAATCAGTTTGTTTCTCATTGCCGTCGCAATGCGGAAGCCAGCGCTGCCGTTGCGCAGATAACGGGTAGCAGCTTACGCGAAATTGCTGACCGCCAACTGGCACTGATACGCTCCAATGCGGAACATTCTCTGAAAGCTTCCAAAGAGTTCGTAAGCCAGTCAAGCCCTGAGAGCGCCGCTTCCAGGCAGGCTGACTTTGCCAAGAACTGGCTGGAGTACAATGTGAACGGCGTCCGCGAAATCGTGGAGCTTGGCACCCGTTCCGCGCAGGAAGTGTTTGAAGTAGTGAATAAGCATATCTCGGAACAGGTAAAAGAGTTCTCTGACGCTGCTACTTCTGCTCAGCATCACAACAAGAAAAAAGCGGCTTAATCCTACAGTGCTTTTTAGGTATTTAGAACCCCGCCCTGAATCAGGGCGGGGGTTTTAATGTAAGCTAGACAAAGACTCTAATTGCTGTTAGTTATGGCACCCCTAAAACAATTCATATATAAAGCATTATGCCAAAAGAAGAATTACTGGAATTCAACGGAACGGTCCTGGAATTGTTGCCGAACGCAATGTTCCGGGTAAAGCTGGAGAACGGCCACACGCTTATTGCCGTAACTTCCGGAAAAATGCGTAAAAACCGCATCCGTATTCTGGTAGGCGATGTAGTGACCGTTGAAATGACCCCTTACGATCTCACCAAAGGACGGATTAAGTTTCGTCATAAGGACGGCGTCCCGGTTTCAAACGAAACTTAGAAATTCTACCCCCTCATTGCCACGCAATCACGAAGCATACCCAAAGGTTTGATATGAACAACCTGATTCTTGCTTCCGCCTCGCCGCGCCGACTTGAGCTCCTCGCCCAGATTGGAATTACGCCCTCTGCAATATTGCCTGCGGATATTGATGAAACACCGGTGAAACATGAGCTTCCGGAACACTATGCAAAACGCATGGCACTGGAGAAAGCACTGGCAATTTCCGCGGTACACTCTGATAAGACAGTGCTTGCCGCCGATACGGTGGTCTTTTGCGGAAGACGTATCCTCCCCAAGGCTGAAGATGAACCCACTGCCCGCCGCTGCCTTATGCTCCTTTCCGGTCGCAGGCACCGTGTCATTACGGCGGTTGCCGTAGTCCGCACACAGGAAGTGCAGCTTAAACACGCCATAACGATGGTCCGCTTAAAACGTCTGGATGCTCACGAAATAAACGAGTATATTGTCAGCGGAGAATGGCGTGGCAAGGCCGGAGGCTATGCAATACAGGGCAAGGCGAGCGCGTTTATCCCCTTCATCAGCGGCTCTTACTCTAATGTAGTGGGATTGCCGCTCTGTGAAGTCACGCAGATGCTGAAAACAAGAGGAGAGTGATGCATGTTCAGATATCTTTTGTTTATACTTTTATCGTGCGCTACATCCGTGAATGCGGTTGCATCAGATAAAGATCCCATTGCTTTGCTCAATGTTTCCTATGATCCCACGCGTGAGCTCTATGAAGCCTATAACCGGATGTTCATCCCCTACTGGAAGAGCAAAACCGGGGAAGAGGTGAGCATCAAACAATCGCACGGCGGCTCCGGTAAGCAAGCGCGATCCGTGATAGACGGCTTGCGTGCCGATGTAGTGACGCTGGCGCTGGCATACGATATTGACGCCATTGCCGAGCATGCAAAACTACTGTCCCCTGACTGGCAAAACAAATTGCCGCATAACAGCTGTCCGTATAATTCGGTGATCGTGTTCCTGGTACGCAAGGGCAACCCGAAACATATCAAAGACTGGGAGGATTTAGTCCGCGACGATGTGCAGTTGCTCACGCCCAATCCCAAGACTTCCGGCGGCGCACGCTGGAATTACCTTGCGGCATGGGGATTTGCATTGAAGAAAAATAACGGCAATGAAAATGCGGCCAAAGAATTTGTGAGTAAATTATTCAAGCATACTGTTGTTCTTGACACCGGCGCGCGCGGTTCCACAACCAACTTTACCAAACGTGGCATCGGCGATGTATTAATCGCCTGGGAAAGCGAAGCACTGCTTATCACTCGCGATCTGGGAAAAGATCAGTTCGAGATTGTAATGCCCTCACTTAGCATTCTTGCCGAACCTCCGGTTGCAGTAGTGGAGAAAAATGTAGAAAAAGACGGCACGGGAAAGATTGCCAATGAATATCTCCAGCATCTTTATTCACCTGAAGCGCAGGATCTTATCGCCAGATTTTATTATCGCCCCACAGATAATGCAGTGGCTGCGAAATATTCCGGACAGTTCCCTACCCTACCCCTTTTAAGTATCAGCGATTTCGGTGGCTGGAAAATCGCACAGGAAAAACACTTTTCCGATGGCGGAATATTTGATCAGATTTATAGCAAGTAATGTATCGTTGTAGAATATGGGTAGTGCATTTCCATTTTTACGCCTGTCATTCCCACGGAGACGGATTCCCATCTTACATATACTCATTCGCCTAAATAAAAAGACACGTCATACCGTTGCTTGACATTGGTGCCTCATGGGGAAAGCCTGAGATTCCGGTCTTCCGCCGGAATGACGGATATGTATTGGAATTTAGGCAAGTGAGTATAGTAATGGTGTAATGAAATCCATCTCTCCCGTAGGGAGAGGAGAAGGCCTTTGTGCATAAAAAAGGCCACCCGCTCTAAGAATGGATGGCCCTTTGTATATCTTATTTTATAGCAGGATTATGCTACGGCGTCTTTATGATCCCTGTCTTTTCCGGAACGCGACTTGGCATCCAGGACATCCAGCAGATTCGGCTTTTCATTCGTTGAACCTGTAGGATGTGTTGAGACGGTTTTGATCTGCCCCATCAACCTGCCGCCCCGCTCTACTTCCACTTCTCCATAAGTGATGTTGCCGCGTACCTCGCCAGTCGCATAGATAACCAGACGGTTCTTCACCACCAGATCACCCTCAAACAATCCGCTGACTTCTGCATCCTCAACCTCAGCAGTACCCTTGAAGGAACCGCTGGCGGCAATCTCTACCGTATGCACGTCACTCAGCTTGGCTTCAACCCTTCCCTCTATCACCACCCTGTCGCACGTCGCGATTTCACCCTTCAGCAGAATATCATTACCTACCGTCAGGATACGCGGACTGGATTTCACAGGCGACTTTTCATGTGCTCCCCCCAAAGGATGTACTGACGAACCGCGCGCATCCTGGCCAGCCCTTGAAACGCTCCGATTGAATTCGGTCACCGGCGAAGGGCGATAAGAAGCATTTGCCACAGGAGCGGAGGAAGACGCACCCGCAGACGCATTGCGTGTTACATCCGCCATCGTACGAATCGGCTGGGTGGAAGGAATCACGGGAGCCGACGAAGAAAAAGGAGATGCAGGCGTTTGTGACTGCCCCGCGCTTGCATTCGACGAAGCGGTCGCACTCTGCAACCCGGCACCATTAACGCCCCCTGCTATTACAGAGGCCTGGTTGTCATGGTGGGAATCGGTAAAGCCTTCGTCTTTTAAACCTTCTTCTTTGCGACGGAACATAGTGGATATCTCCTAAATTATCGTTGGTAATTGGCGGGAATTGCAGGATATGGTGCCAAACCATATAATACTTTATTATAATTCTCAAACAAAAGTTTTATAGGATCCTTATTTTTACCTTTCCCTGCGCACGCAAGCATCACAGAAGAGATGAAGCTACCTTCCCGGATACCCCGATGGATTAGTCGAACTATGGCCATGATTATTGCTAACGCCATTATCGTCCTTATTGAACCGCCCCAGATTGGCAAATATCTGCTCAAAGAAGCCCAGATGCTCCCCTTCAGTCGGGGTGATACGCTGGGCAACCTGAATATTTTTGCTGTCTGCAAGTGAATACTCCTTTATGGAAGACACCACATCGCTTGCATCGAAGATAATTTCAATCGTATGCTGGTCCACAATCGTCGGGGCGAAGACCGAACGATTCTGTTTTATGGTAGAGATATAATACCAGGTTTTATCGCCAAAACTGGATTCACTGGAAGGCGTGCCCAACTCTTTTGCCACTTCACTTTTGCTGGTAATGCCGGTTTTTATATGCGATAGTGCCTCGTCCTCTTTCAAATGCCCACGCGTTACGGTATTCAGGCACGATGTCAGAGGCGCCAGCATCACCAGAGCGCACAGGCAGCACAGAATTTTCCTTAAAGTGATCATGTTCCGTTACTTTTTACTCGTTACATACCGTGTTTTATTGGTTACCCGAAAACACCGCCGCTGCGCAATGAAAAAAGTTTGCCTATCCCTAATATCTACGCTTTTACTTTCCTCAACGGCTTATGCGCAAGGCCCGGAATTGCCTGCGGAAGAACAGAAGGATTTCGTTTCCACCACACTCCCCTATCCGCTTGATTTTGTCCGTAACGAAATAAATCTCCAGTTTGATAGCAATGATCGCACTTTTTTTGAAGATTATAACGCCGCCATCTACGAACTGCCGGAGCAGGCACGGACCATCCATGATCTGGACTTAAAAACCTATAAAAAATTCCTCTCCTTTCCAATCACTCGCAGGAACAAGTTCTATGTGTTTTACGGCGCTTATCCCTCTATGCAGCATGCGTTGCAGGAGATAACCCCGTATGGCGTTCTAGGGATGAATAATTCTGCATTACAGCGCTATGCCAGCCTGTCGACTTCCAGCCGAAGCAACGACATTTACCTCTGGAGCCCGGACACCCCCTTCTGGCACTCCGGATATATGCTCGGCGACGTCTCCCTGCCCTTCCGCAGTTACTTTATTATTCACTTAAGCGCCGTGGACACCCAACATACCAATGTTGAGGTCATTGAGGATAAACCGGTTGTAAATATGGGGAAAAAACTGAGCGTGGACACCAACGGCGTGGTGCACCGCTTTGCTATTGAGGATGTTGCCCCCACTGCTTCCGACCGGGAGTACATGCTTTATTGCATTAACCAATTCATAGAGCGCAAGATTCCCAGCCGTCGCGTCTTTAACTGCCTGAGCCCTGAAGCGCTGGAAAACCTAAAAAAACGTGAGGCGGAGAGGCAATAATAAAATTGTAACATTTCGTAACAAACTGTGATTTGCCAGTTTGTCAGTCAGAAGTTAGTCTTTTTCCGAAGGCAACCAAACTTCGGGAGTCGTAATGTCAGAATATTTCCATTCCACGTATCAAACCACTATTGCAGGCAAAGTATCCTGCTCGGGCGTGGGCCTGCACTCAGGCAAAATGGTAAATATGAAGCTATACCCGACGGAGGCCGATACCGGCATCCAGTTTATCCGCCTGGACGTGGAAGAGGAAAAATCTGTTATCCCAGCGCATTATACGAATGTTTCTGGCACCATGCTCGGCACCACTATCGCCAACGAGCACGGCGTGAGCGTCAGCACGGTGGAACATCTGATGGCAGCGCTCTGGGGAATGGGTGTGGACAATGTTATCATTGCGCTGGATGGAGGTGAAGTTCCCATTATGGATGGCAGCTCCGAACCGTTCGTATTTCTCATTGAATGCGCCGGTATCCGCAAGCTGGAAGCGCGGCGCGATATTATCGAAATTTTGAAGCCCGTCACAGTAAAAGAAGGCAGATCCGCCAGCACTATTCGTCCGTTTGACGGTTTTTCTCTGAATCTCACTATTGATTACCCCGATACCGGTATCCCACGCCAGCAGGCCGTGTATGACTTCGGCAGTCGGAGCTTCAAAAATGCCCTTTGCCGTGCCCGCACGTTCGGATTTGCAAGCGACGTGGAAAAACTGCAGGCACAGGGACTGGCACGCGGCGGCTCGCTCGACAATGCCATTGTTATCAGCGACAAGAGAGTCCTGAACGCAGGGGGACTGCGCTATAATGACGAATTCGTCCGCCATAAGGCACTCGATTGCGTAGGCGATTTCTTCTTAAGTGGATTGCGCATCCGGGGAAGCGTCTCGACCACCCGTCCCGGCCACGGGATCAATAATAAGCTGCTGCACGCATTATTTGCCAACAGCAAGGCCTGGAGGATCGCTTCGTCTAGCGTTGTCAGTCAGGATACACCCTTTGTACCCGCGCACCAAGCCGCGTAAATATCTCATAACCGATAGTTCCCGCCGTTTTCGCGATAACGTCCACCGGTTGTTCCTCTCCGATAAACGTAATGCGTAGCTCCGGCGTGCGCAGATGCTCCGGCACTGCGGTGACATCCATGCTTACCATATCCATGGAAACCCGCCCGACCAACGGTACTCGTACACCTGAAGCATAACCGCAGGCTTTATTGCCGAGGGCGCGCAGGAATCCATCCGCATATCCCACCTCTACCGTCGCCAGTACCGTCCCCTTATTGACCTCCGCAGCCGCGCTATAACCGACAGTTGTATGATCTTTGTCCACAATACGATATTGCAATACCGGAGCCGAAAGCGTGACGGCATTTTCCACCGGATTGGGCAGGGAAATATTGGGCGAAATACCATAAAGCGAGCAACCGGGCCGGAGCAGATCAAAGTGATATGCTTTGCCTAAAAAAATTCCCGATGAATTGGCAAGGCTTGCATCCACTCCCTCGAAACGCTGCACCACAACCTTAAATAAGGCAAGCTGCTCAGCATTCTTGGGATGCGCCGGATCATTGGCGCAAGCCAGATGCGACAGAATAAGTTGCAGGTTACCAGTTGCAGGTTGCAAGACATCCAGTTCGTTAAAGCTTACCCCAAGACGGCACATGCCGGTATCGATGTGCAAGGCATATTTTCCTGCATCTCTCCAGTATTCCAGCTGTGGGATATCATTCAGTACCGGGATGATTGCATGGGCCAGGAAGTCTTTTACCTGCCCTTCCCTGCAGCCATGGAAGGCATAGATGGTTGCTGGTTGCAAGCTGCTGGTTACAAGGACTTTGCCGAGGATTACCCCTTCATCCAGTGTGGCAACAAAAAACTCACGGCACCCTGCTTCATATAAGGCCGGAGCAATGCGCTCCACGCCCAGCCCATAGGCGTTCGCCTTTACCACCGCCGCACAACGCCTTCCGCCACCTTCCGCGCATAGGCGCATATAATTGCGTACAATGGCGGCAAGGTTGACTTCAAGCGTGGGATGATAAGGGAAATCCGGCATTTTCATTCAATAACTAGGACTGTTGCAGCATAGCATTATATGCACTCTCAGACCACAAAATTGAGGAATTTAATTATCCGGCTAGATTATACTTGACTTACTGCGCAACAATTGATGATAGTGTCGCCCTGTTTTTCGTTGCTATCGACCCCTTCGTCTAACGGTTAGGACACCACCCTTTCACGGTGGTAATACGGATTCGAATTCCGTAGGGGTCACCAACCATCTCAATAGGTTGTAATGCGATATATTAAAATTTTCCTGCTATTACTGTCTCTTGCGCTGTGCCCTCTAGCTTTGGCGCAAGACGCAGAAGTACAGAAAATATTTATTGAGAAATTTCCTGACAACGCTTGTAAAGCAATTATTACAGACTTAGATAAGGTCAAAACAGACAAAATATCCAATGCTACCCAGTACTATACACCTATTTATTCCACCTCACAGGCGAATGCACTAACATCCAAAGAAAAACAAACCCTGTTGGAGATGGAAGGCAATTATGTCGCAGGCAATATCCTCTATAGTTACTCCGATAAATATAGAAATGGTGTTGTGCGCCAAAATATACCCAATGATAAATTTGGTATAGGAAGCGTTGACAATGCGTTAGTTCCTTGCCGGACAATTGCGGCCAATCGACATATTTATGATATTGGCACTGTAATATTCATCCCGGGTATGGCAGGAAAAATATGCCCCCAATCTCATACACCTGTGGATGGGTGCTTTCTTGTAGGTGATGTAGGCGGAAAGATCACAGAGCATGGGCATTTTGATATCTTCGCGGGCGAATGCATGAAATACAATTTCAAATCGAAAATCTGCGAAGATAAGAACGAGGCAAATTTCTCCGTGCCAGCAGGATCAAAATTCTATATTGTTCCTAATAATGATGCGCATGCCAGAGATTTCAAAAATGAAATTATTGGTTATATAAGAAACGGCTGGAAATAAACGAACCCTGAAAGGGGATGTTCCCATCTATGCTTGAGTAATTGCCATCTCCCCCACCACCTTCACCGCCGCATCTGTCAGCTTCTTCAAATCGTCCGAGGAAATTACAAACGGCGGCATGATGTAAATGACGTTCTCCAGCGGGCGCAGCCAGACTCCTTCTTCGATAAAACGGGCACGCAACCGCTCTTTATCCATATGCTCCAGCTCCACGGCGCCGATAGCGCCTTTGATACGCACATCTTTCACGCCCTTCATGGCACGGCATGGTACAAGCGCTTCACGCAGCTGCGCTTCGATATGTTCAACCTGTTCCAGCCTCGGTTCACGTTCAAACAAATCCAGCGAAGCATGGGCAGCGGCGCAGGCAAGTGGATTCGCCATATAGGTAGGCCCATGCATAAAGGCAAACTCCGGGTCGTCACTCAGGAATTCCCTGAATATGCCCTCCGTGGCCAGCGTCGCGGCAAGTGACAGTGTTCCGCTGGTAAGCGCCTTGCCTATGCATAGGATATCCGGGGAAATCCCGGCTTCATTGCAGGCAAACATCAGACCAGTACGGCCAAAGCCGGTAGCAATTTCATCGGCAATAAACAGAATGTCGTATTTCCGGCTCAGGCGGAAGATTTCCGCAAGCACATCGGAGGAATGGAACTTCATGCCCCCTGCGCACTGCACCAGCGGCTCTACGATGATGGCGGCAAGATTCTTATGCACGCCTTCGAGCAAAGAATCGAGTTCGGCAAATCCATATTCCTCGCTCGGTATGTCCACCACATACTGCTTCATGGAATAAGAGCGGAACGCCTTATGCATGGATTCCGGATCCGACACCGACATAGCTCCGGTAGTATCGCCATGATAGCCATGCCGAAAGCATAGGAAGCGGTTGCGGTTAGGCTGACGCTTATTCTGCCAGTATTGCAACGCCATCTTCAGCGCCACCTCTACTGCCACCGAGCCGGAATCGGAAAAGAATACCCGCGAAAGCCCGGCAGGAGCAATCTTCACCAATCTTCCCGCCAGCCGCAGCGCCGGCTCATGCACCAATCCGCCGAACATCACATGCGGCAACGTCTCCAGCTGCTTTATTACGGATTTTTCAATATGCGGATGACGGTAGCCATGGCATGCCGTCCACCAGGAAGCAATCCCGTCCACCAGCCTGCGGCCGTCGCTTAATTGTATATGGCACCCTTGCGCACCCACCACCGCAAGCGGCGGCGGTGCAGTCTGCATCTGCGTGTAGGGCAGCCAGATATGATTGATGTTATCGCCGTACCAGTTCACAGATCAAAACCTATTTTCCGTTTTGGTGGTTCCGGCAGCTTTTTCATATCCTTGACTTCAGCGGCAATGCTGTCAATTTCATCCACCAACACTTCTATAATCGACGAGGTGCGATCCTGTTTGGCTTCAATTTTACTGATACGGTTTGCCAAATCCTTGTCGCGGGCAATCATCTCCCGCATGCGCACAAACGCATTCACCACCTGAATGCTCATATATATTGCACGCTCACTTTTTAATACTGCAGACAGCATAACCACGCCATGTTCGGTAAAGGCAAAAGGCATATATTTCGAATATTTTCCCCGTCCTTTTTCTAAGGTCACAATTTGTGACCTTAGAGATAAATATTCCTTTTCAATGAGTTGAAACATAAATTCTTCAGGAAAACGTTCCTGATTACGACGAACTGCCTGATTCATAATCTTTGTCGGCACTTGATAAAGCTCCGCCAGATCGCGATCCAGCATAACCTTCTGTCCTCTGAGAAGATATATTTTATGCTCAATGGATAGGTTTGCTACATTATTTTTGCCAATCATAATTTTTCTGTGTCAGCAATTATTAGTGCTGTCTAAGGTCGCAATTTGTGACCTTAGACGTTACGCCGCCTCCAGTTGCAAGGGTTTTAATCCTAACCGGTCAAATAACCGCCTGTCCTCATGCGTATCAGGATTGGAAGTCGTCAGGAGTTTTTCCCCGTAAAATATCGAATTGGCGCCGCTTAGGAAACATAAGGCCTGCATTTCCTCACTCATCTCCTCGCGGCCTGCCGAAAGACGGACGAAGGATTCAGGCATTACGATGCGCGCCACGGCAATCGTGCGGACAAAATCAAGCGGCTCCACGCGCGCCATGCCGTCGAGCGCCGTGCCTTTGACCTGCACCAGCAGATTGATGGGAACGCTTTCCGGATGCTCCGGCAAATTGGCAAGGGTACGCAGCATGTCGGCGCGATCCTCCACTTTTTCGCCCATGCCGACAATGCCGCCGCAGCAGACATTTATCCCGGCGGCACGCACCATCTCAAGTGTATCCAGCCGATTCTGGAATGTGCGTGTCGTGATGATCTCTGAATAGAAGGATTCCGACGTATCGATATTATGGTTGTAATAATCCAGCCCGGCTTCTTTTAAGGTACGCGCCTGATCGGCCTGCAGCATCCCCAGCGTCGCGCAGGTTTCAAGACCAAGGGCCTTTACCTCACGAATCATTTCCGATACTTTCTCAATATCGCGTTCTTTGGGTGAACGCCACGCCGCCCCCATGCAGAAGCGCGATGCTCCCGCCGCTTTTGCCTTGCGTGCTTCCGCAAGTACGAGGGCTGTATCCATCAGTTTTTCCGCCTTTACGTCGGTATCGGCATGCGCGCTCTGCGGGCAATAGCCGCAATCTTCAGGACATCCGCCGGTTTTTATGCTAAGCAGCGTACTGATTTGCACTGCATTGGGGTCAAAATTCGCACGATGGATGCTTTGCGCCTTAAACACCAGATCGTTAAACGGCAGGTGAAACAGCGCGATTACTTCCTCTACACTCCAGTCGTGGCGTATCATAGTATCCTCAATTCGTTTATATAGGTTAGGAGAATGGCAGCTTTATCGGACACCGCAAGGGAAAAATTACAGCGACTGGCCGACGCCGCGCGCAACCGTGAACTCAGCGAATGCGCGCGCGAGGGCGATACCAGGATAATACGAAATGGCAAACCGCTTATTTCCTTCAGCTGCAATGATTATCTGGGGCTGTCGCAGCATGAAAAAGTCAAGGAGGCGGCGGTTTTAGCGATAAGGCAATATGGTGCCGGAGCAGGCGCGGCACGGCTGGTGACCGGCAACCACCCGCTCCACACCCGGCTTGAAACCATGCTGGCATGCTGGAAAGGCACGGAAGCAGCGCTCATATTCGGCAGTGGCTATCTTGCCAATATCGGGATTATTCCGGCCATTGTGGGAAAGAGCGATCTGATAATCGCAGACAAGCTAGTACATGCTTGCCTGATTGACGGCGCGAGATTATCGGGAGCGAAACTATTGCGATTCAAGCACAATGACATAATGGACTGCGAACGCCTGCTGGGTGTGTACCGCAAAAAACACCAAAACTGCCTGATTATCACAGATGAAGTATTCAGCATGGATGGTGACAGAGCACCGCTTGCAGAGCTGAGTACGATTGCCGGAAAACATGACGCATGGCTGATGGCAGACGGTGCCCACTCCTTCAGCGGAGGAGCGGCTCCAGTAGACATCTATGTTGGCACGCTTTCCAAAGCCTTAGGATCGTATGGCGGCTATGCCTGCGCAAAAAAATCCGTGATTGATTATATTACCAGCCGCGCACGAAGCTTTATGTTCTCCACCGCCCTGCCCCCTTCAGCCATCGCCGCCGCCATCGCCGCCTTGGATATTCGCATGGAAAATCCATCGCTTGCATTAAGACCTATTACCAATGCCCGCATCTTTACCGCCAGGCTTGCGCTTCCGGAAGCCCAGTCGCCTATTGTCCCGCTGGTGCTGGGCGATGAAACGGAGGCCCTTACCGCCGCCGATGTGCTGGCTGAAGCGGGGTATTTGGTAACGCCCATCCGCCCGCCGACCGTGCCGGAAGGCACTTCCCGCCTGCGCTTTGCCTTCTCGGCACTCCACCAAGAGCAGGATATACTGGCAATGGCGGATTTGATTAAAAATAGGGGCTGGATCACGCAAAAACCCCTTGACCGGCACGCCGCAAATGATTAAAAGACCTGCACATTATAACTTTATGCAAGCGGTGGGATATATGTCTAAGAAATGTGAATTAACCGGTGTAGGCCCGATGTCAGGGAACAATGTGTCCCACTCGAACCGTAAAACGCGCCGTCGCTTTGTGCCGAATCTCCAGGTGATATCGCTACTCAGCGATGCGCTGGAGAGAAGTGTTTCCCTGCGACTGACCGCCGCGACTATCCGCACCGTTGATCATAATGGCGGGCTTGACGCATATCTTACCTCCACCTCCGATCAGAAACTGACCAGTAAAGGCCGTGCCCTGAAGCGCCAGATAAAAAAAGCGGTAGCGGCAAAGGTTGCTGCTTAAATTTAGGCAGATCAGGCAGCCAGTAACTCAGCACTGTCATTCGTAAGTATTTCACCGCTGATAAGCGAAAAAGGCGTAAGTGCGTTTAACACTTCCTGCAAAGAAATCTGTTCCGGGTTAATTCCTGCAGCCGTGATTGCATCCTGTATCTGGATAAACGTATTATCATTGAATGGTGCATTGGCAAACGGCGCAAGGATAGAAGACAATTGCTGCTGGGTAGGAACGACATTAGCTTCCGCATTGCTGGCCTCAAAAGCCATCTCCGCAGTGATATCTACCGACTGCCTCACCCCGTTTAAAACATTCAACGTCTGCGGGCTCAAATTCAGTAAAGCAGTATCGCTCAAACTCGCATCTGCCGGTGCAGGCTGCCTAGCATCCGCCACCGGTAATTTAGCAGAAGCTGCCTGCCGCTCCTGATTGCGGAATGCGAGAATTTTTTCAAACGCCGCGATGCTGCCTGCCGAATCATTAGTCACCGCTTCGTTAATGGTATTTCCCGTGCCGCTTGCCCCTACAGGCAGGATAAAATCAGGATAGCTTATCGGGTTTATCGCTGTAACCATAACTTACCTCCAGAAATCAGGGGCACATCCCTATCTTCACTATGCTCAAAATATATAAATTAGCTGTTGAACAAAGTTGCGCAGCCTATAAAATTACTATATATGGTATAGGGGTTTTGTGCATACACCATATTGCTTTTTTCAAGGCGCAAATTTCAGCATAGAATGCTGCGTGGAAGATTTCAAGTGAAAGTTATTGAAGCAATGAGGGACAAAGTTCCACTCCTCATGCGTTACTGCATACAGGCGATTTTATAATTGGTTTTTCCAAGACAAAAAGCACGGAAACCCAATGCTGCCGCACGAAATGCCGCAGATAAGAGAAAGAGCACTGCAGAAATTATTTGGAGCGACGATAATCTATCAACTACGCTTGAATAATAGTAGCGGCGCTGTTGCGTAACGCGATACGCGCTTTGATAGCCCTTTCATCCGTCGCATTCACGATGACGACGGACTTGCCGCGCCGGATTTCCTCCGCATAGTTTTTTGTGCTATCCCCGGTAAAACCAGAAGCTACCAGCGCGGCACTCAAACCACCGGCCACTGCGGCAAAACCTACGGCAAAGGCATATCCTGTACCTATTCCAGGAATAATGAGTTCTTCTGCATTAGCCAGATTCGCAAATACAGTCCCCAGCATACCGCCAACGACGGCTCCTACCGCTGCAGATTTTATAATGCGCAATCTTTCTGTATCCACCCAAAAAGAAGAAACGTTACGGCGTTCTTGACGGGAAACAATCAGACTGACATTTTCCTGCCTGAATCCTGCATCGAGCAACTCAGAGACGGCCCTTTTGGCATCCGCCATCCTATCAAAAACCCCTGCTATGTTGGTCATAAGCATCTCCTCAAAGTGAAGTTTGGGAAACCTTGAAACATTATTATTTTATAAAAAACATATAAGGATGATATAATGTTTTAGTTAAAAAAGCGTTAATACATTTGTTATGTGGCTTATAAGACGCGATAAAGCGCATTCTTATTTACCGTCATTGTCTGGATGCGCTTTGGCATGCGCCCAGATTGCCAACATTAGCTATCTGTCATCTGCTTCACGATGGCGATAATATCCTGCTGCACTTCCGGCGGCTGCCGCGTGACCGCATGGGTAAGGCGTTTCATATGCGCACGTAATCCATACAATTGATCCAACAGGGATAAGACCACCTCCATCCCTTCTTCATTGACCTGCATATCCTGCACCAACTGACTTATCAGATGCAACCGCGCGATATCAATCTCCTCAAAGACCCAGCCGGATTTTTTCTTCAGCGGACGCACCCACTCACGCCGGATGTATACCTCAAGCGCATGCTGGTCCAGACGGACTTCCTGCATTTCCAGCACTTCTTCCAGCGTCTTCACGTTACCGCCTCCATGGATACACGCGGATTATAGGCATGCGTTTCCGCCCATGTGCGGATGGCCTGCTCCAGCTCCGTATCCACTTCTTTCGGCAGGACTATTTTCAGCGTGATATACTGGTCGCCGCCCTTGATGCCCTTCCCCTTAAGTCGCAGCACAACGCCGGTATTGGCGCCTTTCGTCAGATTCATATCCACACTGCCATGCACCGTCTGCACCTGGATCCTGCCACCGAGTACGCTTTCCTGCAAAGCAACCGGAACTTCCGCATATACATCTTTTCCCTTACGCGTAAAAAACGCATGCGGGCGTATGTGCACTTCCACATACGCATCCCCCGGAGATTCCAGCGAGCCTGCGCCTTTGCCTTTCAGCCGCAGCTTCTGGCCTTCTTCGATGCCTTCTGGAATCGTAATATCCAACGTTTTCCCATCCGGCATGGTGACGCGTTTTTTTGCACCGCGTGCCGCTTCCAGAAAATCTATTTCAATAACATAATTCACATCCGCGGAAGGCCGCCGTCCGGCAGTGAATCCTTCGCGTCCGCCTGCCCTGTTGCCGAACATACCAAATAGCCCTTCCAGATCCGACATATCAAAATCGCTGGCCGTATAATGGTAACGGCTGCCTTGCTGGCCATCGGCAAAATCGCGGTAACTGTGCTGCTGCCGTTGTTGCTGGTAGCGCGGCTGGCCTTCCATATCGATCTCGCCGCGATCGAATGCAGCACGCTTCGCCCTATCGGAAAGCAACTCATTGGCGGCATTAATTTCTTTGAATTTCGCAGCAGCGTCTTTACTGCCGGGATTCAAGTCAGGATGGTGTTTCTTGGCAAGCTTGCGGTATTCGGACTTTATCTCCTCGTCGCTTGCGTCTTTCTTTACGCCCAATATGTCGTAAGGATTCCCAGCCATCTTGTGTATATAATAGTGCAGGGAAAATATATCAAGGCTTAGCCTGAGTTCCCAGTATATCCAGTACTGCTTTTGCAGCGATGAGGTTAGGGTTCTCTTTATTATTCCCGCGCAGGGTCGAAATGGCATGGACGCATGCTTCCTGCTGTTGCTTCATCGCCGCAGGGGTGGAAAGCACCGTCAGAGCCTTGCTTATTTCAACAACGTTGCAACGCTCCTGCATCTGCTCCGGCACGACTTCTGTATTCACCGCAATATTGACCAAACTTGCATATTTCACCCGGATCATCCTGCGGATGAGCCACGCCGATAATGGGCTTACGGTATGGGCCACGACCATCGGCACACCGGCAACCGCCAGTTCCAATGTCACCGTGCCCGACTTACTGAGCGCCAGTGTGGCGGCCGCAAATGCATCCTTTTTCTCCTCAATGCCACATACATTATATTCCGGTGGCACGATTTCTCGTATCAGACTTTTCACCTGCGAAGCAGCAAGAATCACTGTCCTGAATCCCTTCATGGCCTCTGCTGCCGCAAGGAAAATAGGCAGATGCCGTTTTACCTCACCCGGACGGCTGCCAGGCAATAGCAAAAGCATTTTTTCATCTTGCGCTATACCGTGACGGACACGAAAAGCATCTCCGTCCCCTTTGTATGGCTCCCATAATACCGGATGGCCGACAAATATGGTTTTAAGCCCTTCTCTCTCAAAATACGGCGGCTCGAACGGTAGCAACGCCAGAAGCATATCAAAAAGTTGTGCCGTTTTGCGAGCACGTCCGGGCTTGTAAGCCCATACACTCGGCGCAACATAGTGAATACGCTTTATGGACGCTGTCACAGGATGCTGTTTCAGCATGGCCGTCAGGCGGAAGTTAAACCCCGGTGAGTCAATCGTGACTATAACGTCCGGCTTTTTGGCAATGATATCTTGCACCGCCTGGCGCAGGAACTGCAAAAATTTAGGGATATGCGGCACGACTTCCCAGAACCCCATCACCGAAAGTGCGCTATAGGGAAACAAACTGGTGAGCCCTTCACGTTGCATCCCTTCGCCGCCAATCCCGGCAAAGCGTAACTCCGGACACTCCGCTTTCAGCGCCCGCATCAGCCCGGCTCCCAGCATATCGCCGGACGCTTCTCCCGCTATTAAATAAATAAGTGACATGACTCACTCACCAAGCGAAAATCCTATGATAAATAAGCCGAGCTTATCCGCCATACGGATAACTTCCTTCCGGTTGACGATAAGCGAATGCCGCGCCTCCACTGCAATGCCCGAAAAACCGGCGCGGTGCATCCGCTCTACCGTCTCCTCACCGATGGTCGGCAGATCCACGCGTTCTTCCTGCACCGGTTTCCTAGCCTTCACCAGCACCCCGCCCTTGCCCTCACCTTTTAATAGAGCGCAACGTTCAATCAGCGCATCCGTTCCTTCAGCCGCCTCGATACCCAGCACCAACCCGTTTTTCACTAACACTCCCTGGCCGATGTCGAACGCGCCAATAGCGCGCACAATCCGTGCGCCAAGTTCGATATCCTTTCTCGCCTGTTTATCTGGAATGTGTTTCCCCAGCGGCCCTTCAGGCGCCACCAGATCCTGCAAGACTTCGTCGCTGCCTACGATTTTGAATCCTTGATCTTCCAGAAATGTGACAATGGCTTTGAAAATCGCCGCATCACCGCCCAACAGGGAAAGCCCCAGCTTTGCCAGCAGTTTTGCCCCCATGGCGTCAGGCCGCAACGAGGAAACGGAGGGGCGGTTAATTTTTCCGGCCATGACCAGTTCGCTGACCCCTGCATGTTTCAAATGCTCGATAGCCATGCCTATTTTTCCCAGATTAATCCACACATGCGGCACATTTTCCACCGTATGTACGCCGGTTTCATGCTCAATGGCCACGACAAACACATTGCGCCCATTTTTCAACTGCCGGTCAATCAATTGGCGCGGCAAGTTACCGCCTCCGGCGATAATACCAAGCGTAGAAATAGATTCTGACAATATAACGTTCATAACTCTTTAAAATATTACTTATAATCATATCTCAAAACCATCAAAGATGGATTTCAGCCGGGCTGCCTACCGACAGCTTTCTTACATACATCTGAAATATCTTGAAATTGAGCCTGGGTAATCTTGAATTTTTCTCCCGCGGATCCTGCAAGTAATCCTTGCAGTACCAACTTGGAAATAGCATGAGGAACTATCAATGTAAGGCCATCATCAGTAAGACTTATAGGTATACCCCGAGCCGATAAAAAGGAGCGCAACGAGGGCATACCTGTATCTAAAAATGTTTGCATATCTTCTCTGTTCCCTGGAGTAATTTGTATGCCTTCTCTATCTACTACTATATTCCCCCAAGGTGACCTATAGCTAAAAAAATCGATCCCGACCTCACGAAGCGATTGGAAAGCACCATTTAAGATTTCCGAAGGGGCTGCAAATGGTTCGAGAGAGGTATCACGTCCGGATTTAACATCATATGCAATGGAGTTTAGGCATTGCACAGCCTGACGGGAGAACCCACTCGCAACCCTTAGCGTATTGCCATCCTCCGTAAGCGTTGAGTGTATCTGTATTCTTTCCTGTAGTACATTTTGAAGATCCGCCGCCTTAGCACCGACGTAAATTTCTAAATTACCTTCCCCATCCACTTTTATTGTCAAAGGTGGCTCAGGTTCAAAATTATAATAACCTTGCCTAAGGAACGCCGCTACGGCAGGCAAGCTATTGAACCTCACAATATCATCGGAAGTCACGTTATCTCCGGTTCTGTGGCCAAGATTAATATATTGCACTACATTCATATATTTCTTCTGTTGTGTGTACTTAGCAAGAGCCTGTTTTCCAGAAGCATCAAGAAACTCGCTTTCCGGAATTCCGGCAATCTCTTGAAGCATAAACTCTTCCGGCAAAGCATCATATAAATGTTTTTCAGCCAAAGCAGCCGCCTGCTCCGTAAACTTGCTAAAGTCACTACCTTCATGTAGAGCAACATCCGCGCCAATTTGGTCTTCCCGTTGCAGGTAATGCCCTATATGCACTGCGATTTCATGTATTTTTACCAACTTGGTCATAATCGGACAATGCTTATACATTGAATCAATCGCTACCTTACCATCAGAAAACGCCATCCCTGCGGCTCCCAATAAAGAAAGAAATCCGCTATATGTTACATTAAGATCATTATAATACATCTCTTCCAATGTGTTTTGGATAGGCTCAGGATACCCTCGTATTAGGTCTTCAAAATACCCATCTATTTTATCGAGTACATCACCGGTCTTATCCGTCTTAGCAAAACTGATACGCTTTGAAGGAAGGGGAAGATAAAGTTCCTGATATAATGCAGGCATATTATCTGTGGGGTGTGTCACCTCACCGGTTTCTGTATTAAGGGTTGCTCCCGGAAGCCACTGACCAGTATAAGTTTTATCATTAAATGCGTTAATAACAATATTTTGTTCAATCCCTAGAAGCTGTATTGCTCCTTTGACAGGATCTATAATGGATTGTTGTATGCGGTCAAAATCTTCCTGATACCTTGGATCTTGAATTGCTACCGCAGTGTTTAAGACTCTTCCTAGAAGATTGCCCACTCTATAAGGGGTAACATTGGTAAACTCTCTCTTATTACATTCGCTCCATAAGTGAAGCAATTCATTCCCTAATGCGTCCATTGTGATAGACTCACGTTCATCATAAACGCGCGGTATTAAATTTTTCAAGATTTTTGTGAACTCCGTCAGTTGTTCTTGTGTAAAATCTACCATTTCTTCGCTTCCTACATAAAGCTAATGCTACATCATAATATAGCATTTATCTTTTTCTCCCTATGAGGGAATTATGAACTTTTTATGACATTTTGATTTCTATAGTTCCAAATAACAAGCAAAATCAGGATAATAAAAGACACCGCTTTTCAGAATCAAACGGAGGGGTTATAAATCTACTTATCCTTCCCTGTTACGCCTAAGTTCGTGGCGTACACAGTGAACGGGAGCCTTTATCTTCCATGAACTCGATAATCTCCTGCACCGGCATGAATTTCTGGAATGCTTCCTGCACTTTGGCAGAGCGTTCGAACAGGGTTCCGTGTTCGGCATCAAACAACATCTTATAGGCGCTACGCAGGGCATGGATGGTTTCGCGATCAAAATTGCGCCGCTTGAGGCCAATAATATTGAGCCCCGCCAGCGCTGCGCGCTCGCCGATTACTGAACCGTAAGGAATGACATCGTTTTCCACACCCGACATGCCGCCGATGATTGCATGCTTGCCAATACGCACGAACTGATGCACTGCCGCAAGGCCGCCGATGATCGCGAAATCATCGATAAATACATGCCCGCCGAGCGTGGCGTTATTTGCCATAATGACGTTATTGCCAATACGGCAATCATGCGCCACATGCGCACCGACCATAAACAGGCAATTATCGCCAATCTGAGTTATCATCCCGCCGCCTTCCGTACCCGGATTCATCGTTACTTGCTCACGGATAATATTATTCTTTCCGATAACCAGCTTCGATTTTTCGCCTTTGAATTTTAGATCCTGCGGCGCATGGCCGATGGAAGCAAACGGAAAAATTTTCGTATTTTCACCGATCGACGTATGCCCGGCAACGCACACATGCGATACCAGTTCTACGCCGGCTGCAAGCGTAGCTTCGGAAGCCACCACGCAAAAAGGACCGACTTTTGCGCTGTCTGCAACGGTTGCGCCATCTTCGATGATTGCTGTGGGATGCAGGTGTGCCATAAAATTCGCCTATGTGTAAATATCTGTGCGTGCAATTTAGTAATGCAACTTGCAATCCGCAAATCACAAGTTATTGCAGTTTGTTACAACTGCTACTCCACAATCATGGCGCTGATAACCGCTTCCGCTGCCTTGCCGTTTACGGTATGGGCTTCGCACATGAATTTCCACACATTACCCCTGGCTTTCATTTTCTGTACATGGATTTCCAGCGTATCACCAGGAACAACCGGCTTGCGGAACTTCGCTTCCTCAATGGACATGAAATAGACCAGCTTGCCCTCAGCCTTCGGGCCCAATGTATGCACCACCAGCAACGCAGAGGCCTGTGCCATTGCCTCAATAATCAGAACACCCGGCATAATCGGCTTCTGCGGGAAATGGCCGGTAAAATGCGGTTCGTTAAAGGTGACATTCTTAATACCGGTGGCCGACTCGCCTTCTACAATGTTAATCATACGATCGATAAGCAAAAAGGGGTAGCGGTGCGGTATCATCTGCATGATACGCTCGATATCGAGTGCGGCGCCTCTTTTATGGCCTGTTCCATATTCCACTTTTGCCATCACCACGTCGTTCATTGCTCCGCTCCTTTCTTTTTAGCAAGCTGGGCAACCGATACGGTCTGGCGATGCCAGTCACGCACCGGCACAGCCGGCGACCCGCCGTAAGAAACCCCTTCGGGAATATCCGTCATCACCCCACTCTTTGCCGCGATCCTTGCGCCGTTGCCAATCTTCAGGTGGCCTGCAAGCCCCGCCTGCCCGCCTATCATGACCCCGTCGCCGATAGAAGTGCTGCCGGAAATGCCTACCTGCGATACGATAATGGAATATTTACCAATATGCACGTTATGCCCTATCTGGACCAGATTATCAATTTTTGTTCCTTCCCCAATCACCGTATCCGGCCCGCTACCCCTGTCTATACAGGTGCCGGAGCCGATTTCCACGTCATTGCCTATCATCACCCGCCCGAGTTGCGGCACCTTGATGTGCCCGTTCGCCCCGAGCGCAAACCCGAATCCATCCTGCCCGATATGTACACTACGATGGATGATGACATTATCTCCGACAATAGCGTGGCTTAACGTCGAATGTGCGCCGATAGACGTATTCGCGCCGATCACAACGCCGGCATAAAGCACCACACCCGTTCCGATATGGCAATTATCGCCGATTTCCACTTTCTCGCCGATGAAGCTTCCCGATTCGATAATACAATCTTTTCCAATTTTTGCCGAGGCGGCTACGGGAGATTTCGCAAGGGTGGGCGAATGGCTGGCCGACGGATAAAATGCCTGTGCGGCCCGCGCGAAACAGCTATAAGGCTGATGCGTGACCAACAGCAGCATTCCCCCCGGCGCATGCTTGACATGTTTCTGTTCTATAAAACATGCACCTGCCTTAGAGGTTTTAAGCGCCTCGATATATTTGCTATTATCAAGGAAGCTAAGCTCACTTCCGGTTGCCTTATTAAGCGGAGCGACGTCATGTAAGATATTTTTTCCGGCATGCCCTTTGCCATCCGCCAGCTTCGCACCGGATAATTTCACCACCTGTTCGATGCTGAACGGACCGGCATTATTGAAAAAACGGGGATCTGCCATCTATAATCAGGTGTCAGGTTTCAGGCGACAGGTTTCAGCAAAGACACCTGGCACCTGACACCTGCAACCTACTCCTATTCTTCGTCCTTGGCAGTCGCTGCCTTAAACTTCACGCTTACTTTCGGCAGCGCGCTGTTCAGTTTGCTTAACACGTCCCTGGTTATATCCATTTTGTTATCGGCATACAGCAACTCGGAAGAAGGCAATACCACGCTATATCCCTTTTCCTTGGCCATCTTGCTGACAATATCAAAGACTGCTTTCTGGATTTCATTCAATGAAGAAGAAGAGGCGTTATACAACTCGTCACGCTTGGCCTGCGCCTCTTTCTGAGCCTGCGTCGCCTTCGTTTTAAATTCCTTCACCTTTTTCTCAAATGCATCCGGCGCCAGAACGCTGCGCTCCTTGCCAAGCTCCTGATCTTCCTTCTGCAGCTCTTCTTCCTTCTTCGTCATTTCCGTCTGGAACGACTTCTGCTTGACATCAAGCTGCTCCTTCACCGATTTCGCAGCCGTCGAATCACGCATGATTTCCTGGATATTGACAAAGGCGATATTATCCGCGCCATAGGATTGCCCGGCATAGGATTGCCCGGCATAAAAAAAGAGGCCACCTGCCACAATAACCGAAAAAATAAAATAAAAAAGTCTCATAACAACCCTTTCTTGTAAGTAAAAACGTTCAGAATTTGGTGCCGAAATCGAACTGGAATATCTGCGTGGAATCAAACCGTTGCTTGAGTATGGCATCCGCAAGGTTAATCCGTATGGGACCAAAGGGCGATGCCCATGAAACACCGACGCCCGCCGACAGGCGCAAGGCCGATGAGCCATCCACCGTCGGCCCGCTTCCATCTACATGCCACAGGCTGCCTGCGTCAACAAAAACCGATCCCAGGAATCCCAGATCGTCGGGCAGGCCAAGCGGGAAAGTAAGCTCTGGAGTAACCGTATAGTACATATTGCCGCCCAGTGAGTCGCCGGTCGCGGTATCGTGCGGACCCATACCATAATTCTCGAAACCACGAAACGAACTGCCGCCCAGATAAAACCTGTCTTGAATGCGCACGTCTTCGTTAAAGCCGAAAATATAGCCGCCGGCGCCTAAAAGGGAAGCAGTCCATTTGGGAGCGACCGGATAGTAATAGCCGGCATGCACTTCGTTACGCAGATAATGCGCATCACCGCCAATTCCGGCGATATCCTGATTAACCCTCAAGAACTCTCCCGTAGTGGGGTTGAATTTATTGTCGCGGTTATCATAGGTCAACGTATGGCCTACCGACGATTCCACAGTATTGCCCGCCTGATCCACGATAAACAGGGACGCACCCGGCTGGATGTCGCTAATATCGGTTTCCTTGAAAGTATAGTTCAGCGCGTGCGACCATTGCTCGCTCAGCGCATAGCCCATACGCAACCGGACGCCGTTGGTATCAGACTGATAGGGAATGCCGGTGTAAGTCAGCAATTCCGTTTTGAATAGATCAAAACCGGCGGACAACTCACGATCCAGGAAATAGGGTTCGGTAAAGCTGATGTCATATTGCTGCGTAACAGCGGAAATCGCGGCATTAAAGCGCAGATCCTGCCCACGCCCCAGGAAATTGGTTTCCTTTATGCCGAACTGAGCCAGCGGGCCATCTGTAGTGGAAAATCCGCCCCCGATGGAAATTTCACCCGTGGATTTTTCCTGTACCTCGACGGTGATGATCGTCCGGTCGGGCGTACTCCCCGGCTCATTGTTAATTTTTACCTTCTCGAAAAACCCAAGATTATTTAGGCGCTGCTCAGTGCGCGCGATTTTGGACGTGCTGTACGGATCGCCTTCTACAAAACGAAACTCCCGGCGAATCACCTCATCCAGCGTTCGCACATTCCCGATGATATTAATTTTTTCCACATAGACCCTGGGGCCTTCCTTGATAACATAATTCACATTGATGATCCGTGTATCCGTGCGGCGATCCAGCTTCGGATCAATATCGACAAAGGCAAAACCATGGTTGCCCAGTTCTTTGGTCATCGCGTCAATAGACGTTTCAATCTTGCCGGCGTTATAAGTCTCGCCTGTATTGGTTAAAAGCTTCTTCTGCAGCTCCGACGGGTCAACGCCCTTGAGCGCCGAAGTCACGTTAACGGTGCCGAATTTATATTTTTTCCCTTCATCTACCGTGAAGGTAATGTAAAAAGCATCCTTTTCAGGGGAGAGCTCCGCTATCGCGGATTTTACCTGGAAATCGGCAAAACCTTCAGACGTATAAAAACGCCGCAGCAATTCCTGGTCATATTGCAGGCGTTCCGGATCATATTTATCATCGCTGGTCAGGAATTTATACCAGCGCGTTTCTTCCGTGCGGACAACCTTTTCGAGCGTCTTGGAATCAAAATTATCGTTACCGATGAACGAAATTTTGCGCACCTTCGCCACCGGACCTTCCTGAATCTCATACACCAGATTGATCCGGTTCTGATCGAGCTGGATGACTTTCGGCTCCACCTTGGCCGAGTAACGCCCGCCGCGGCGGTAAATATCCAGGATACGCTTAACATCATTCTGCAGCTTGGTGCGGGTATAAATGGCGCGTGCCTTCAGTTCAAGCTCCGCCTGGAGGTCTTTTTCCTCTACGTCTTTATTGCCTTCAAATACCACTTTGTTGATCACCGGGTTTTCCACCACGTCCACTTCCAGATCCACTTTGCTACCGTCGTCATTCTGCCGGTTGATGCTGGCATCGGCAAAAAACCCGGTGGCGAAAAGGTTCTTGAGCGCCGTATCCGTATCGTATGGCGTGATTTCCGAGCCTTCCTTAAGACCGAGATAGGTAAAAATGGTGGATTCCTCGACACGCTGATTACCTTTTATCGTAATATGGCGCACAACTTCATGCGCAGGCCCTTCGGCAGCAGTAGCCTGCGGCGGGGTTTGCTGCGCATACAGGGGAACAGCGGCAAAGAGAACCAAGACTATGGCCAGCGCGTTTTGTATCTGACGTATCATTCTTAAAATATACTTATAAATTTATAATCGCCGTTATTCATGCCGGGAAACGAGGGTGAAATCAAGCTGTAATTAGTGCACCGGAAAAATCCCTCCTTTAGACCTAACTCTTATTAGACATTCCTTCCAATCCTGTCATAAAAACTTGATAATTCTTCGCTTTGAAATTCAAAGTAAAGGAGAAAAAAAGATCAAAGGGCTGGCATAGTATGTTTTAGAATATCTATGCCAGCCCCTATAATCTAATGTGGCCAGAGCCTCAGCTAATGCCACCGCAGCAACGCCTGGAAGAACCAATCCAACAGCACCAGAAAACATGGCGCGATAAGCACTAACTTATCCTCCGCCTGCGGAACCGGTTACCCTCTTTACCAGAGGACTTCCGGCTCCGCCCGGACGCTTGGCACGGCATTGTACCAATTGTCAATTACACAGAACGCACTGGCCGTGGCACGAGAAATTTTTGTAGCTGGCACGAAAAATCTCCAAGAGCGCTTGAAATCCTGTTTGCCTTATGCAATAAATGCTTTTCCCTGAAATTCCACTGAAGGACTTACCCCATGAGAAATATAGCCGTTACCATCACGACCGCGGCGTTGTTATTTGCGGTTCCCGTTCACGCAGACGACGCCAAACAGGGCGATAAAGCCAAGGCACCTATGAAAGATTACACCATCATGAAGGTAGGCGGCGATGAGGTAAAGCGCTCGGAAGTGGAAAATGTTTGGAAGGGTATTTTCCCCGGCGGCAATCCCCCGGATTTCGACACGTTTGAAGAAAATACCCTTCCAAACATTTTCCACTTCCGAGCGCTTTACCTCATCTCCGCCTACCTTCA
>JABDGA010000010.1:30564-39091 GCA_013286285.1 Alphaproteobacteria bacterium
GTGCTGCGTGGCGTCGCCAGCGAGCATGTCGTGGAAAAGGAGGCCAGTAAATCCGGCATCCAGAATTCCGACTCCGTGAAAGAACGCATCGCCAATGCCGAAAAACAGATCATCATCCAGGAATTCCTGAAACAGAAAGCCAAGGAACTGGTGACGGAAGACCAACTGAAGGCCGCCTATGCCGAACGGACCAAAAACTCGGAAGAGGAAGTGCATGCCCGCCATATCCTGCTTAAGACCGAAGACGAAGCCAAGGAAATTGAAAAGAAGCTTAAGAAAGGCTCTGACTTTGCCAAACTCGCCAAGGAGAAGTCCGAAGACAAGTCAAGCGGCGCGAATGGTGGGGATTTAGGCTGGTTCACCGCCGACAAAATGGTGCCGGAGTTCTCCAAGGTCGCGTTTGCCTTGAAGAAGGGAGAAATTTCCCCGCCGGTAAAAAGCGACTTCGGCTGGCATGTCATCCAGATGGAAGATCGCCGCAAATCCACTCCGCCGACCTTCGACCAGATGAAAGAGCATCTGACGCAGGAACTCGGCAATAAAGCCATCGGTGATTACGTGAACAACCTGATGAAGGACGAAAAAATCACCGTCTATGATAAGAACGGCAAGACACGGGATTTACCGTCAGTGACTGCGCCGGATAAAAAAGCCGCGAATGACCAATAAGACGTCCCCGCTTGCGCCGGCTTCCACTCCTTCCTTGCCTGCCATTGCAGGAGTGAAGCTGGCGACAGCGGAATCCAACATCCGCTATAAGAATCGTCCTGATCTCCTGCTTGCCACCATGGACGAAGGCACACAAGCTGCAGGGGTTTTTACCACATCGCTGACCGCCGCCGCCCCTGTTGCCTGGTGCAAACATATCCTTAACAGTGGGAAAGCCAGGGCAATGGTAGTTAATGCTGGCAATGCCAACGCTTTTACCGGCAGAAAGGGCATGGAGGCAGTCGAGTACATAGCACAAGCGGCCTCCGCTAATCTCCATTGTTCTCCGGAACATGTATATGTCGCTTCGACCGGCGTGATCGGCGAGCCACTGGCATACGATAAAATCGCCCATGCCATGCCCAACTTGACATCCAGCCTCAACGGCGATGCGTGGAACCAGGCAGCACGCTCAATTATGACAACCGATACGTTCATGAAGGTTGCCACTGTCACTGTGAAGATTGGTGACACGCCGGTGACCATCAACGGCTTTGCCAAAGGTTCCGGCATGATTGCCCCTAACATGGCGACACTGCTGGCGTTCGTGTTTACCGATGCGCATATCCCTGCTCCCATCCTGCAGGAAATGCTAGCACAGGCCAATACGGTTTCGTTTAACTGCATCACTGTGGACGGCGACACTTCCACGAACGATACACTGCTTGCATTCGCTACCTGTAAGGCAAAACATGTCCCCATCTCATCGGCAGAAGATAAACACATCGCACCATTCCAAAAAGCGCTTGCGGATCTACTTACCGATTTGGCTATCCAGGTGGTAAAGGACGGTGAAGGAGCGCAGAAGCTGATCACCATCGCAGTGGAGGACGCGGAGAGTGATAAGGCTGCGTATACTATCGCTATGACTATTGCCAATTCTCCCTTGGTCAAAACCGCCATTGCCGGGGAAGATGCCAACTGGGGACGCATTGTAGGCGCTGTCGGGCGGGCGGGAGAAAACATACAGCAGGACAAAATTACCGTTTCCATTGGCGGCATTACGGTTGCCAAAGACGGCGCGCGTGTGCCTGACTATGATGAAACGCCGGTAAACGCCCATATGAAGGGGCAGGATATCCATATCCATGTGGATTTAGGCATGGGCAAAGGTGCTGCTACCGTATATACTTGCGACCTCACGCATGGTTATATTGATATAAACGGCAGCTATAGGAGCTAGTGATCTGTGTCCAGTTATTTCTACAGATCACAGGTCACGGACCATAAGCGGCATTCTATATGAAGATTTTGTTCCTTGGAGACGTAGTCGGGCGTAGCGGGCGCGAGGCAGTCTGCCGCTTTCTGCCGCAGGTGCGTAAGGAATATACCCTTGATTTCATTGTCGTTAACGGTGAGAACGCCGCCGGAGGGTTCGGCATCACCGCAGCAATCTGTGACGAATTTTTCAAAGCCGGGGCGGATGCCATCACTACTGGCAATCATGTCTGGGATCAGCAGGAAATCATTCCAAAGCTGGCGAAGGAGAAACGCCTGCTGCGACCGCATAACTACCCTGAAGGCACACCGGGCACAGGATTCTGCCTCCTTACCAGTGCCAGCGGCAAAAGCCTGCTGGTGCTGCACCTGCAGGGACAGATTTTCATGGCCGAGCATCTCCCCTGCCCGTTTGCCTGTGCCGACAGCATGCTTAGGCAATATTCCCTGGGCGCAAATGTCAGTGCCATACTGGTGGATATACATGCCGAGGCGAATTCAGAAAAAATGGCACTGGGGCACTATCTTGATGGAAGAGTAAGTGCCGTTATTGGCTCGCATACCCACGTCCCCACGGCGGATGCGCGTATCTTCCCCGGCGGCACGGCCTACCAGACCGATGCCGGGATGTGCGGTGACTATAACTCCGTTATCGGTATGGAAAAGACTGCGCCGGTGAAACGTTTTCTTACTAAAATCACAAAACATACGAAAATGACGCCTGCTTCAGGCGAAGCAACTGTTTGTGGAGCCATTATTGAAACCGATGATAAAACCGGGCTAGCAAAAGGAATTATTCCTATCCAAAAAGGAGGAAGCTTAGGGGTAACATAAAGAATTTCACTTTACACTTTGCACCGATTATTATTTATGGCATTTTCCAGTAAACTGAAATCGTTACGCAAGGATGTATTATGAAGTATATTTTCCGCCTTATCCTGATGGTCGTGTTAGGATACGCCTTCTGTCTCGCAGACGCCTCCGCAAACGCCGAATTACGGATGCCGGTAAACGCTCCACGCAATCAGACTCCCCTGATGGTGATACGCTTCAACGTCGTGGATCCACTGTATGAGCAGCCGCTCTATGATACAGTTTCAAAAGCGTTACAGGTCAAGCCTTCCGCCACGTTTGATATTGTTTCCATAGCACAGAAAGCAAGTGATGACAGCGAGCAGCAGCGCTTTAACGAAGTCGCGGCAAGAAATTCCCGCAAGGTTATGAATACCCTGCATGAAATGGGAATGCCGGAAAACCGCCTGAACTTCACCACCGCCACCGAGCCGGTACAGTCCAGCGAAGTCCGCATCTTTGTACATTAAAATTGACAAGACACTTCCCTCTATGGATAATCTGCGTTTTTCCGGGTTACGCCGTGTCAAAGATTGCGCCACTACTTCCGGTCTATAACCGGAGCGATATTACGATGGTTCGCGGTGCCGGGGTGTACCTTACTGGCGATGACGGCAAAAAATACCTTGATTTTGCCGCAGGCATCGCGGTCAATTCGCTCGGCCACTGCCATCCGCACCTTGTAGACGCCTTGAACAGACAGGCACAGGAACTTTGGCATTGCTCCAATCTTTTCCGGACGGTAGGTCTTGAAACGCTGGCCAACAGGCTGGTCAAGCACACATTCGCCGATACCATATTCATGACCAACTCCGGTGCCGAATCCGTGGAATGCGGCATCAAGATGATCCGCAGATATCATTTTGCCAGGGGGACGCCGCGCCCGCGGATTATCACCGTATCCGGCTCCTTCCATGGCCGCACTCTTGCCTGTATCTCCGCCGGAAAAAGTCTCAGGGCGACCGAGGGCTATGAGCCATTACTGGAAGGCTTCGACCAGGTAAAATTCGGTGATATAGAGGCCATACGCAAGGCCATCACTCCTGAAACCGGCGGTATCATGCTCGAGACGGTACAGGGAGAAGGCGGTGTCCAGGTATGCAATCAGGATTACCTGCAAAATGTGCGCAGAATTGCCGATGAACATGGCCTGCTGCTGCTGCTGGATGAAGTACAATGCGGCATGGGACGTACAGGAAAATTATTGGCCTTTGAGCATTACTGCATCACGCCGGATATCTGCGCCATTGCAAAAGGCATAGGCAATGGCTTCCCTGTGGGAGCCTGCCTTGCCACTGCACACGCCGCCAGCGGCATGGTGAAAGGATCGCATGGCGGCACGAACGGCGGTAATCCGCTTGCAACCGCCGTCAGCAACGCGGTGTTAGATATCCTCCTTGAGAAAGGATTTCTGGATAATGTCAGAAATATCGGTGATTTGCTTAAGAGCGAACTGACAAAGGTAGTAGCCGACTTTCCACGGATAATAGAAGACGTGCGCGGCATCGGCCTGATGCTGGGCATCAAAACGAAATCGCCTGCTGCGGATATTGCAGTCACGCTCAGGGAAAGCGGCCTGCTCACCGTCGCTTCAGCTAATGACAACGTTATCCGTTTTACACCGCCGCTCATTATTACGCCGGAGCATGTAAGTGAAGCGATAGAAATTGTAAGGAAAGTGATGAATGGCAAATAAGCGTAATTTAGCGTGGATACGCGGAAGAGTTTTTCACGACGGCTCCACAGGGGAGGTTTCACGGAGCGAAACCGGGGGCAGCGTGCCTCCCAACAAAAGGAGTACATTGTGAGACATTTTCTTGATCTGGCAGACATCAGCGCACAGGATCTCCGCTCCATTTTAAGCAAAGCGGTTGAACTCAAAAAGGCACGCGCGGCAGGAAAAGAAACCCGCCCGCTTGCCGGCAAGAAACTTGCCATGATTTTTGAGAAAAACTCCACCCGCACCCGGGTATCCTTTGAAGTGGGGATGATGGAACTGGGCGGCCACGCGATTTACCTAAGCGGGAAGGAAACCCAGATTGGCCGCGGGGAAACGATTGCCGACACCGCCAAAGTGCTCTCCCGCTATGTGGATATCATGATGCTGCGCTGCCACGACCATACCATGCTTACCGGGCTTGCCAGCCACGCTACCGTCTCGGTGATCAATGGGCTCACCGATTACAGCCATCCCTGCCAGATTATGGCTGACATTATGACATACGAGGAACACCGCGGCCCTATCACCGGCAGGAAAATTGCCTGGATTGGAGATGGCAACAATGTCTGTAATTCGTTCATCTCTGCTTCCGGACTGTTTGATTTCCGCATTGCCATTGCCTGTCCGAAAGCGCTCGCCCCCTCCCACGAGATGCTGGCCTGGGCGAAAAGCCATGCTAGAGAGGTGGAAGTCTACTCAAAGCCAGAAGACGCCGCGCGCAACGCCCATCTGGTAGTGACCGATACCTGGGTATCCATGGGTGATCTGGACCGGAAAAAACGCATAGCATTGCTGACGCCGTATCAGGTGGATAGCACGCTTATGCAGTCAGCCGATAAAGATGCCCTGTTCATGCACTGCCTGCCTGCCCATCGCGGCGAGGAAGTCACCGCGGAGGTACTGGATGGAAGCCAGTCGGTCGTCTGGGACGAAGCCGAAAACCGCCTGCATGTGCAGAAGGCCATCATGTTATGGTGCCTGGAGAAAATGTAACGGATTTCGTTGTGCATTTCGCGTAACAAACGACGGGCAACAGCATTACGTTCTTTTAGCCACCACATTCCCATACTTTTTGCGCGTCAGGGCTAGCATCGTCCCCATACCGAACGCAATGGCAAGCAACGAAGAGCCGCCATAGCTGATAAAAGGCAGCGTCATCCCTTTCGCCGGCAGCAGGTTCACGGCCACCCCCATATTGATGAGCGCCTGAATGCCGAACTGCGCCAGCAGGCCGGATACGGCGATGAGCGTGAAAAAATCCTTCTCCTTCATCATCCTCACCATGCCGCGAACCACAATGAAGCCAAACAGAAACAAAATAAGCAGGCAGGCAATAAGCCCGAATTCCTCGCACGCCACGGCAAACACAAAATCGGTATGCGAATCGGGCAGCAGCAGCTTCACCTTCCCCTCCCCCGGCCCGAGACCAAACCAACCGCCATTGGAAAATGCCTCCAGTGATTTCTCCACCTGATAATTATCACCTGACGCCGGGTCAAGAAAGCTGTCAATGCGTTTTCGCACATGCGAGAATATGTGGTAGGCCCCGAAAAGCCCGGCAGCGCCACCAAACGGGAGCAGGACAATCCAGATAAGCGGTAACCCGGCAAGAAAGAACTGGAGCGCCCACATCGCCGATATAGTGATCACCATGCCGATATCGGGCTGGATAAGCAGCAGTAAAACAACAAAAAGATAGAGCCCTATGGCCACCCGCCAGCCGGGAAAGCCCGGATGCGATTCGCGCAGATGGAATATCCATGCTATCACCACCGCCATGCAGGGCTTTAAGAACTCTGATGGCTGCACGGACGTGCCGAATAAAGTCAGCCAGCGCCGCGCTCCCTTGGTCTCCGCTCCCATAAAAGGCAGGAAGAGCATCAGCACGATGCTTACCGTAAATCCAATCATCGCCAGCCGCCTCACCGTCTGCGGCGATTGCAGCGACACAATGAACATGACAAGCACCGACAATACCAGAAACAGATGCTGGCGGTGGATGAAATGAAACGGGTCCACCCCGATACGCACTGCCACTGCCGGACTGGAAGCCGTCACCAGCACCGCGCCGATGCAGATCAGGGTAAAAAGCGCAAGCAGGGTCGGCCTGTCCACCGTCCACCACCATCTCCCCATAACACCTGTGCTTGTACGATCGAGTTTCATGCCGTCCGTTACCCGTTTTTCGTTACGCGTAACGGTAAAGGGTCAGTCCGCACGAGTCAAGCCGTCACCACATGCATGTTTTACTCCAGTCGGGCGCGCAAACAGCATGCAAGAGACAGATTCACTTTCTGCCAAGCACCACTTCATCCAGCAGATCTTCGACCATTTTGCAGAACGCATCGCCGCGCTCCTCAAAATTCTTCCATTGATCAAAGGACGCACAGGCCGGGGAAAGCAGCACCACGGCATTCTGCCGGCGATCGACAAACGCTTTTTTGGCCGCGGCATCAAAGGCATTGGCAAGGCTTCCGCATATTGTATACGGCACCCTGCCTTCCAGGGTTTTGGCGAATGCCCTTTCCGCCTCACCGATGAGGAAAGCATGATTGATGCTCTCGAAATAGGGGGCGAGCGATTCGATTCCGCCTTCCTTGGGTTTGCCACCGGCTATCCAGTAGACATGCGAAAATGGCGTCAGCGCATGCGAGGTGGCATCCGCGTTAGTCGCCTTGCTGTCATTGATAAACCGGACTCCATGAATCGTAGCCACAATCTGAAGCCGGTGACGCAGGCCGGGATAGCTGCGCAGGCCCTTTTCAATATCGCGCGTTGTCAGTCCGTATGCCTTGCAGGCCGCATAGGCAAAGGCGGCGTTCTGCCAGTTATGCCGCCCCGTCAGGTTAATGATGTCGTAAAGTTTTATCGCCGCCGGGTTAGCCGGATCTATTTTATCGTGCAGGATACCTTCTTTATCGACAAATACTCCCTGTTTCAGCGGATTAAGCCGTGAAATCGCAATCAGTTGCGCCTTGCTCTTCTGTTTCAGTTCAGCATATACCGATCGCGAATAATCGTCGTCAATGCCTATCAACGCGAAATCATAGCGATTCTGGCGATCGAAAATATGCGACTTGGCCGTGACGTACCGCTCCATGCTGCCATGGCGGTCAATGTGGTCCGGCGTCATATTAAGCAGCAGGGAGATATTGAAATGCGCCGCCTGCACCAGATCCAACTGATAGGAGGAGAGCTCCAGCACATAACAGCCATCGCTGGCGAGCGGCGGCAAGGCCAGAACCGGAGTGCCCAGATTGCCGCCAGCCGCAACTTTGCGTCCCACCGACTGCAATATATGCGCGATGAGCGATGTCGTCGTGGATTTCCCGTTGGTCCCCGTGATGGCTATTTTCTGCGTGTTATGCTGGGCTTCGCAAAATAACTCGATATCTCCAACAACACGTACGCCAGCATCCCGCGCCATTTTTACCGTATAATGCGGCTCTGGATGCGTCAACGGAACGCCAGGGCTTAACACCAGTGCATGAAACTTGTTCCAGGGCCATGTCTGCGGATCGTTCATGTGCGTTTTTACGGAGGCCGAACTATGCCAGAAAGCCTGACGCTTTTCTTCGCTATCATCCCATACATAAACATCGCATTCACTGGCAATAAGCGAAGCAACCGTTGCAATCCCCGATTTTGCGAGCCCTACAATCCCGACTTTCTTACCTTGATAATTACGCAGTGTGATCATGTATATTATACCTGTATATGATTAACCCGAGTATAGATATACAACATATTCCCGTCATTGCGAGCAGAGCGAAGCAATCCAGGCTTCGCCAGTACGATGGTTCTCTGGATTGCCACGACCGCGTTGCGGTCTCGCAATGACGAGGTGCGCGTTAACAACAACAGGTTGCAGAACTCCTTATCCATTCATCCGACTCTTACTTGCCACCCGTCGATGGTGAGGTATCCCCTTTTTCTTGTTTTGCTTTACGCTTGGCTTTTTGTGCCTGCCGGAGATCTTCCTTTTCCTGTGGCGTCATCTTATTCCATTCACCCTAAGCCTGAACGGGG
>JABDGA010000011.1:0-35420 GCA_013286285.1 Alphaproteobacteria bacterium
GTGCTGGCATTCACCTGTTTTGCGCTGCTGGCACGTAAAACCATCGCCGTATTCGGCATAAACCCGGATAGTATCAAGGAAGTATCGCTGGCGCTGCTTCTGCTCTTCGGCCTGGTGATGTTGTCGGAGACGCTCTCGCGAAAATTCAGCGCATTGACCAGCGGGCTGGCAGAAGTGGGCAACAAGTCACCTATTCAGGGGGAAGGCTTGGTAAGCGGCATGGCAATCGGCGCGCTTATCGGCCTGGTCTGGACACCTTGCGCCGGACCGATCCTGGCGGCAGTATTGGTGCAGATTATCCGACAGGAAACCGATAGTGCCGGCATTGCCGTCCTGCTTGCATTTGCCTTGGGCACTGCCACTCCCATGCTGGTTATTGCACTCATGGGCAGGAAAATAATTGGCCGGATCGGTTTTTTAATCCGTCATGCGGAAACGATGCGTAAAATTTTCGGCGTTTTGATCCTTTTTTCTGCGGGTATACTTGCCTTTAACGTCGATATTGGCGCCTTTTTTACAAAGCGTGCGGCTGTCCCTGCGCACATCAACACCGGCCTTGAGGACGCTTTGACTGTCCCCTATGCGGCACCGGAAATCATCGGCATCGCAGACTGGCTAAACTCGCCGCCTGTGTCCATACACGACCTGAAGGGCAAGGTGATACTGGTAGATTTCTGGACGTATTCCTGCATCAACTGTGTGCGTACTCTGCCCATTCTCACCGCATGGGACGCCAAATACCGTGATCAGGGACTTGTGATTATCGGAATCCATTCACCGGAGTTCGAGTTTGAGAAAAATCCCGATAACGTTAAGGCCGCTATTGCGCAGTATAATATCCATTACCCGGTTGCACTCGACAATTATCTTGCCATTTGGGCAAGCTTCAACAACCGCTACTGGCCGGCGCATTACCTGATCGATAAGACAGGCCATGTGGTTTACACGCATTTCGGCGAAGGAAAATATGACGTTACGGAAAATAATATCCGATACCTGCTTGGCCTCAGGGACGCAAAAACGGCTGCGGCAAAACCTGTATCCGGCTCCGCGCAAACGCCGGAAACATATCTTGGTTATACCCGCGCGCAGCGTTTCCTGGGAACCCTGATGCAGGATCAGCCCTATGACTATCGGTTTCCTGAATCTCTGCCGCCAGATTCCTGGGCGTTAAGCGGAAAATGGCATGTGGGAGCGGAAAATATTACTACCGCAGAAAAGGGGGCCAAGTTAAGGCTTAACTTCACCGCTGGGAAAGTATTCCTCGTGCTGGGCAATGCAGACAATATTCCCGTGCATGCCGAAGTCACTCTGGACGGCAAACCGGCAGGAACCGTCACCGTGGATCACCATGATCTATATAAAATAATCACACAAGACACCGCAAGACGCGGGTTGCTGGAAATTACATGTGATAAGGCCGCGTTGCAGGCATACGCATTTACGTTTGGGGAATAAGAAACTTAGGCTGCCCGGCCACTGCTCTTCGTCGCTTCCACAAAAGACTTGCGCGGCAGGTTGCTGCCCTCAAATACATCGCCGCCATGGTTGATAGAAATGGGTTTCGGCGGCGCAATATTCGACGCCTCGCCGCTTTGTTGCGGCGGAGCAATATCCGATCTGTGATTTTGCTGAGGCAGGGATACCTCCGATGCCTGATGAGACTGCGAACCCTGAAAAAGGGATCCCACCGCCTCCTTCAGATGGCTCCATGACGATTCCATCATCTGCTTCAGGTTCTGCCAGCCTGCATCCGCAAGTTCCTTCAATTGTGTCATAAGGTTATTGAGGAACTTGATCATTTTCTCGTTGCCTCTTCCCCACAAGCCAGAATGCGGGGCAAGCACCTGCCCTTCCAGTCCTTGCGCATCATCCACAATACCGCGTGTTCCCCCTATTAGGACCCCCAAAATGGGTATGTACCACTTCCCATCCCCATCCCCCTGATGCTGGTTAAGCATTCGGTCTCTGTTAGCTGCCTCAAATGCATCATTATTATTCGCCATAGATATTCTCCTCTAAACAGGGTCCTCGGTAGAGCCGAAAAAGTAGTTTTTGAATGGGGATGGTTCTTCTTTTACCGTATTACTCTGTCGCAAACTCTTTTGTTTTTTATCCGCAGCATCTTTTGCCTTTTTGGCCTCCGCTGCTTCCTTTTTTTCCTGGTTTTTTACTTCTTTCTTCACTTGTCGTTCAGCAAGAATCTCCAGCATTTTCTTTGCATTATCGGAGATTTCCCTCTGCTGGCCCTTTAAATTGCCGCATAGCTTCTTGGAAGCCAGATAGCCCTGCACTTCCTTGCTGATGCCGTCCTTGATCTTGCTCTGAAATGCGTCCGAGTTAAATTTACTGGTAGAACCCTGCCTTGCATTTCCTGAGCCTGTCGATTTATTGCCGAAGAGATTCCTGAAAATGTTTACCATATCCATTTCTTCCTTCTTTTTAACCATTATAATGGGAAACGGCAGGCAATTCACCCACAATCTTAGCTTAACCTTCAGAATTCACACAACTGTCACAATACTTCGGAAAGATTTATGGTAATTTTAGGTTGGAGCATTATGTAATTCAGGCGATGAAATATGGCCGTCACTACCCGAGATTACTACGAAGTGCTGGATGTATCGCGCACTGCTACTGGAAAAGAAATCCAGAAAGCATTCCGTGGACTTGCCAAGCAGTATCACCCTGACGTCAATAAAGCGCTGGATGCGCAGGCAAGATTTATAGAAATTAATGAAGCCTATGAAACCTTAAGTGATCCCCAAAAAAGAGACCTATACGATCGATACGGAAATCAACAAAATTCCTCTATCCGCAATGGCTGGAGCAAGCAAACCGATCCGCAGGGATCGTCATCCATGTCGGTCGAAGAGCGCGACAACCTTATCAAAGCCGCAAAAAGTACTGTTTTTGGCATTGGTGGAATCATATCCACATTCCTGGGATTTGTGACCGGCATAACCGCCTTAAAAGCGGCAAAACAAGAAAAGGCTGCCACTACGCCGGAAGAAGAAAAAAAGCACAAATTCATAAAAATCTCTTCCATCAGCGCTACGGTATTTTTTGGAATTTTATCCGTCTGCGCTTTCGCTAATGCCGTAAACAGCGGAGGATGGCGAGCGTTATCCGAAAGATTTGCCAACAACCGCAGAGTCTAACAGCCTTCTTTCGAAGGATATACTCTAATAAACTCTGGCCTTAGGCGGCACGGGCTGTACTTCGTTGGAAAGGGTGTTCAGATGCACAGGGCGGTATTCGATAACCGTCTGGCCTTTTTCATTGATGCGGATAAGCGAGTGCTTCATCCAGTTTGTATCGTCACGGTCGGGGAAATCTTCGCGTGCATGCGCGCCACGGCTTTCTTCGCGATTGAGTGCGCCATTGACCGTAATGACCGACTGCGCGAGCAGGTTATCCAACTCCAGCGCTTCGACCAGATCGCTGTTCCATACTAGGTTCCTGTCGGAAATGCCTAAATCGTCATAGCTTTGCCAGACTTTGCGTATTTTGGCCGAACCTTCCGCCAGATTCTTCTTATCGCGGAACACCGCCGCATGGTTCTGCATGGTTTTCTGCATATCCTTGCGGATAGCCGCGGTACGCAACGGCCCTTTGGCATTGCGAATCTTGTCAAACCGGTTGACAATTACGTCGCTTACCGATTCCGAAAGCGGCTTATGCGCCGTTCCGGGTTTCACGGTGTCCTTCGCCCTCAGCGCCGCTGCGCGCCCGAATACTACCAGATCCAGTAGTGAATTCGACCCCAGCCGGTTCGCGCCATGTACCGATACGCACGCTGCTTCGCCAATCGCCATAAGGCCAGGCACCACCGTATCCGGATTGCCATTTTTGAGTGTTACCACTTCAGCATGGTAGTTCGTAGGAATCCCCCCCATATTATAATGCACCGTAGGCAAGACGGGGATAGGCTGCTTAGTCACGTCCACCCCGGCAAAAATCCGGGCCGTTTCAGCAATCCCCGGCAGGCGTTCATGAATGATAGCTGGATCGAGATGATCAAGATGCAGATAGATATGATCCCGCTCCGGCCCCACGCCACGCCCCTCACGGATTTCAATGGTCATCGCCCGGCTTACGACATCACGTGATGCAAGATCCTTCGCGTGCGGCGCATAGCGCTCCATAAAACGCTCGCCCTCGGAATTAACCAAATACCCGCCCTCTCCGCGCACACCCTCGGTAATCAGGCACCCCGCGCCATAAACTCCGGTCGGATGGAACTGGACGAACTCCATATCCTGCAGCGGCAGGCCGGCGCGTGCGACCATACCGCCACCATCGCCAGTGCAGGTATGTGCCGAAGTGCAAGAAAAATAGGCGCGGCCATAGCCACCGGTCGCAAGCACCGTGGTATGCGCGTTAAAACGATGCAATGTGCCATCATCCAGGTTCCAGGCAATCACGCCACGGCAGGCACCCTCGCTGTCCATCAACAAATCCAGCGCGAAATATTCGATGAAGAAATTGGCATGATGCGCCAGCGCCTGCTGGTAAAGCGTATGGAGAATCGCATGCCCGGTGCGATCCGCCGCAGCGCAGGTGCGTTGTGCCGTGCCTTTGCCGTAATGCGTCGTCATGCCGCCGAAGGGACGCTGGTAGATTTTGCCTTCTGTTGTACGCGAGAACGGCACGCCATAATGTTCCAATTCGATAATCGCATCCATCGCATTCTTGCACATATATTCGATGGCGTCCTGATCCCCCAGCCAGTCCGATCCTTTGATAGTATCGTACATGTGCCAACGCCAATCATCCTCGCCCATATTGCCGAGCGCCGCGGAGATACCTCCCTGCGCCGCCACCGTATGGCTACGGGTGGGGAATACTTTGGTCACGCAGGCGGTGGAAAGCCCTGCTTCCGCCATGCCGAATGTCGCGCGCAGGCCAGCGCCGCCCGCGCCTATGACGACGACATCGTAATAATGATCGATGATTTTATAAGACTGCGCCATTGGCAATTCCTTACATGAGATGGAGTTTAAGGACGGCGATAATGCTGATCAGCGCCCCTGCAAGCATGAAAAATCCATTGAGGAGTAGGGCTGCAGCTTTGAGGCAGGAACAATGAATATAATCCTCAATGATAACCTGTATGCCCAGCTTCGCATGATAAAAAAGCGCCGCTAAAAACAGAATCAGAATCACCGCATTAAATTCTGACGCCAGCCAGACAGATACATTTGCGCTATCCGCCCTCGTCGCAAGCACCAGCAGCGAATAAATGAACCAGAAGGCAAGGGGTATCATCACTATCGCGGTAACGCGCTGCATAATGAAATGATGCGTGCCTTCATGGGCAGCACCGAGACCGCGGACCACCGCAATAGGAGTGCGTATGGATTTTTTCATTATTTTACTCCTACCGTGAGCACCAGAAGCCAGGTGAGCAGAGTCAGCACGGAGCCAAAGAGCACCACCGCCCAGGCGGAACGCTCGGCATCCTGCACTTCAAAACCTTTGCCCATATCCCACACGAGATGGCGTATGCCGTTGCAGAGATGAAAATAGAAGGCAAGCGACCAGCCGAAAAGCACCAGCCTGCCGAAAACACTACCCAGGAAATGCTGGATGGCCTTAAAACATACGGCATCGTATGCCGCGGCCCAAAGCCAGCCGATCAAAAGCAGCGTACCTGCAACCAGCGCCACGCCGGTGATACGGTGAAGAATCGAAACCGCCATCATCAGGTGCCACTTGTAAACCTGCAGGTGCGGCGAGAGCGGGCGCGAAGAAGCCTGTGAGATAGTGTGAGTCATAAACAGCCTGCGTTATTATTGCACTTTCCTCATACACATTTTTACCCCCGCATGACAATGAGAAATTAAATGACACCGCTATATATAGTTGCAAAAAAGCAGCATCGCATTTTTATATAAAATTTATACCCGCATATTTGAGTAAAATTGTTTGCAATCACCCTTAAAATACCTAGATACTGATTTGACAGTAATTTTTACTGTTTGAAAGAAAATTGCAGTCATAAACAGAGTGTTTTTTACTGAACATTTTCTTTCTGCTGTTAACCTTTTATTAATGCTTTACTGTTATAAAAGGATCCTGAGGCTCTAATTTTCAGCTTCAGTATTTTTCGGGGCAAGTAGCCCTTCATTATTAACATCCAAGTAGGAGTGACCCTCATGTCTGCTATTAGCACAATCAATTCAAACCTTGCGGCGCAGTCGGCAGCCCTAAGTATCGGGACTGCAACACAGAACGTCAGCAATGACACCGCTGCGCTTTCCAGTGGTAACCGCATCGTAAACGCATCCACCGACGTTGCTGCGCTGTCTATCGGCAGCGGTTTAGCAAGTCAGGTAAACATCTTAAATACCGCACTCAGCGTATCTTCACAGGGTGCAAGCCTTCTGCAGGTGGCCGACGGCGCACTCGCCCAGATTCAGGGCATTCTGCAGCAGCAACAATCCGTAGCCACTCAAGCGCAGGCAGGTTCGCTCAGCGCAACGCAGTTAGGCTTCCTTGATCAGGAATTCCAGGGGTTGACACAACAGATAAATTCACTCGCAGGCTCCACCAACTTCAACGGTGTAAATCTACTCAATGGTGCCATCGCAGGCGGCTCCAACATCACCACCAACATTGCCGCAGGCAATGCAACCACCCCGCTTCAGGCAACGGTATTTACAACCACGGCAACAAGCGGCTCTGACTATACCTCCGGTGATACGCTTACCATTAACGGAGTAACGCTGGCTCTAAAAACCTCCAGCACCGATCTGGCAGGCCATACTGCTGTAGATTCCGCTGCCAACATCGCTGCCGCGCTGAATGCTTCCGGCGCGCCTCAACTTGCGAACTACCATTTCTCGTCTGATGCAGCCGGCAACGTGCTTGCCAATTATACCGGCGGAGCGACCGTCAATATACCGACGCTAAGCGTCAGCAAAAGTGCCTCTGCCATTACGGCTGGCGGCGCCAGCGGCGTAGTCTCTTTCACCCCAGGCGCCCTGGCTACGACCATTGCTTCCGCTTCCACCAACGACACCGTTGTCGTCAACGGCGTCAGCATCGCCTCCACGGCGTGGAACTCCGGCGCATCCGCCACCGTCGCAGGTGAAGCCACCGCGCTGGCCAGCTACCTTAATTCCACCAACAACGCGGCTTGGGCGGGCATTACATTTGCCTCGGATACAACCACCGGCAAAGTATTTGCTTATTATAATGGCACAACTTCGCCGTCACTGACCATTACCAACAGCTCAACCGCTGCCCACTTTACCAGCAACGTGACCAGCCGTGCTACTGTGGCTGCCACAATTGCCGCCGTCGCTGACACTGACACTGTCGTCGTCAACGGCGTCAGCATTGCCGGTGCAACATGGAACCCTGCTGATGCGGCCACCACGGTCATCACGCAGGCAACAGCATTGGCTAGCTATCTTAACGCCAACCCCAATGCAGCATGGGCGGGCATTACATTTGCCTCGGATACAACTACCGGCAAAATATATGCTTATTCCAACAATGGTACTTCTCCAACGCTTACCATAACTGACAGCACAACACCTGCCAGTGTCACGGGTGCAGCTACTACGGGGGAACCTATCTACCTGAACAACATTAACCCGGCCACCATAGGTGAAACCGGTCTTGGTGCAGGCAGCTTCTCCGCGGTTGGCACCATACAGGGCAACAACCTGTTTGTGACCGATAACAGCACCGCTACGGGCAACCACGGCCAGGCGGTAGACTTAAGCGGTCTCAACAGTAATGCGGCCTTCCTCGGCAATTTCGGCGGCACCGGCACTATCGGCGCGATTACCGCTACGTATAACAGCGGCAGCACGCCAAGTGTCACCTTCAGTGCAGTTGTAGGCAACGATACCTATACCACCGCTGCCATCAACATCTCGACTCTTACTGCAAGCACCAACCCGATTGCCCTGAACTTCATCGGCAAGAACACTTCGACGGGGCTGGCAGAAGGTGGAAACTTCATGCTGAACATCCAGGGTGGCCAGTCAAACATCACCAGCCAAACCGGCGCAAACAACCTCGCATCGGCCTTCAATGCTGCGCTTTCGGGCGTATCGGTTTACCAAAACCGTCAGGCACTGAGCTTCAATAATAACTTCTCAGCGCAGGTTGGATCGACGGTAACCGGTACACTGACAGGAGCCTCGCTCAGCCTCAACAACAGCAACTTCACCAATACGCTGGTATCTTCGGTTTCCGTCTCGGCTCCGTCCACGGGCACGACAGATGCGAAGATTTCACTGACGGTCGGAGGGCAGGTCTATAGCACTCAAGCCGGTGTTGGTAATTTGCTCAAGACCGACACAGTGATTACCTTGGTAAACGCCAATAATCCGAACCAGACCATCACACTTACGACCGGCAATATCAGCAACGCCGGAGTGGCAGGAACCGGTGGTACCGCAATCGACTTGTCCTCAAGCACGAACGCTGCCGCTTTCCAGACGGCACTCTCCAGTGCTCTGGGCGTATCAAGCTCGAATGCCGCCCTTTCCTTCCAGGTCGGTTCCAGCTCAAGCGATACGGTCGGTGTATCCATCGGCAGCGCCACAACAAGCGCGCTGTTTGGCGGACAGACGCTGGACGTAAAAACCCAGGCGGATGCTACCAATGCAGGCAATGTGGTTCAGAACGCGCTTAACATCGTAGGCGCACTGCGCGCCAACGTGGGTGCGTTGGAAACACAGTTCAACTTCGCTCAGGCGGCCATCCAAAGTGCCGTGGCGAACGAAGGTGCTGCCAAGAGCAACCTGCTCGATACCAACGTGGCGACTCAATCCACGCAGTTCGCTACCGACCAGGTACAGCTGCAGGCCGGTATCGCTGTGCTGGCCCAGGCCAACCAGCTCCAGCAGAACCTGCTTAAGCTGATACAGTAACACTGGACTAAAACTGCAGGGGCGATAACTATCGCCCCTGCAGACCGAATGGAGATACGACTATGGACATATCATTACATATTCCAATGTCGGGAGCCACTCCCTCCTATACACCGCCAGTACCAACGACGGCGAATACAGACTCAGCCCCCGTCATTGTACCACCGAAACAGCCAGCACCGGTACAGAGCAGTTCTGCTACTGCTGTTCCCACACCCGATATACATGCACAGTACGAAGCAGCCATACGCCAGACCGTACTGTCTTTTAAGAATTTTTACGCCATCAGCGACAAGGAATTTTCTATTTTTAAAGATGCCAGCGGACAGTATATCACACGCTATGTAAGCCTGCGCGACGGAACCGTCACTTATACTCCGGCGCCGGTGTTCATCCGAAATATGCAGGCAGCGGGTGAAAGCATAAGTTCGCTGCAACCCGCAATCGAAGTCTAGATGCTCTGAATTGGCATAATTATTGCTTATTTCTTAAGAAAGCAGGCCAAGAGGGCATATGAGGAAAAGAGGTTAAGAACATGGCTATATCCGCGATTAATCTGGGCAATACCTTCACCAATACCAATGGCGGCACCGTGGTGGCGGGGCTTTCTTCAGGACTCGACCCCAACTCCATTATCACTTCACTTGTATCCGCGCAAACCGCACAGGTCACGAAATTACAGGATCAGATAACCGTCAATAACAGCCAAGCAAGCGCGCTCAGCTCCCTACAACAGCTACTTACTCAGCTGCAAAGTACTACTGCGCCATTGTCATTGCCACAAAGCCCGGATCAGAGCACGAACCTGTTCGCCCTGCGTACCGCGACCATAAACGGCAACACGACAGCCGCCGCCTCAAGTTTCCTGACGGCAACCGTTGCTCCTGCGACGGCAACCGGTACCTATACGATTTCGAATATCACATCGACGGCAGCCGCCACCATCCAGGAAAGCAATGGTTTCTCGCTTTCCTCTGCCGATACATCCGTAGTAGCTGCTACTCCGACGGCAGGCATGTTCTCTGCAGGCACTATTACCTTTAAAAGCGGCGCAACGATTACGCTTACCGCCGGTGAAACACTGAACCAGGTAGCCGCTGCCTTTAACGCAGTGACCACCGGCACGAACGCTACGGGCATCAGCGCCTCGGTCATACAGACCGCCTCTGGCTCGCCCAACAATACGTACAAACTGGTATTTAATGGTACAAGTACCGGTTTGGCTAACGCCTTCGATTTTTCCGCACCTTATGGAGCAGGGGATACTGTCACCAGCGATCCGAGCGGGGTTCTGACCAATCTGACCTTCCATACCGACCAGCCGGCACAAGATGCCGTATTCGATTTTAACGGCGTATCCGTGGATCGCTCCTCCAACAACATCAGCGATCTGGTAAGCGGTGTCACGTTCAACCTACTGCAGAATACCAATGGCCAGACCAACCCGACATTCACCGTATCCGTCGGGGCCGATACGACCGGCATTACCAATGGCATCACCAATTTCGTAAATGCCTACAATAGTTTTTTAAACTTCTATGCCCAGCAAACCCAGCTCGATCCTTCCACCGGCGCTCCAGCCACCACCGCCGTATTATACTCCGATAGCACCCTGCAAACTATATTTAATCAGGTAACTGCATACGCCTCTTCCCTAGTATCGGGACTTGGCGGCGGACCCCATACGCTTGCCGGCATCGGCATCAACTTCGGCAATGTAGCGGCATCCAGCAGCAATCCTGCCGTACCGGATGTACTACAGATTGACAGCACTACCCTCACCAATGCCATCAATAACAACCTTACCGGTGTCGAAAATGTCTTCGGCTACGTCGCCAACTCGTCATCGGACAAGCTTGCCGTATTCCAGGGGCCGACCAATAAAGCGATCTCTGACTTTACCGTCAATGTCGACCAGACAGGCCAGAATTACACAGTACAATATACCGATCCCAATTTGGGCCCGCAGACGGTTACCATGACCCCTTCCGTCCTTGGCACAGGCGGCATAGCCCTTTCCGCCCCCAGCAGCAGCGGGCTGGCAGGGCTTGTGCTCATTTACGCCGACGGGACCAGCCAGAGTGGAATCACCGTTAGCACGACCAACGGTATTGCCAGCCAGATGAATGCCTTTTTGCTAAATGTGACCGGGACAAGCGGGGCAATCGCCAATGACCAGGCCAGCATCGCGACCAAGACTCAAACTACCCAGACACAGATTAACAATACGAATACGCAGATAAACACGCAGAAAAATATGCTGCTGCAGGAATTCAGCGCACTGGAAGCAGCTATCGCTGCAGCCAACAGTTCGCTTAACTTCCTGAATGCCCAGCAGGCCGCGCAGGCATCTGCCGGATAATGTATAACGTAAAGAGGAAATGATCATGGTGCAAAAAACGAATTCATATAAAGCTTACATAAAAGCCACCAGTACAGTGGCTAAGACGCGTCAGGTGGTAATGCTATATGACGGGGCAATACGGTTCCTGAAACAAGGGGCAATCGCCATAAGGGAAAAGCGTATTGAGGCACGGTTTCATCTTTTAAATAAATCCTCTGAAATCATTGTCGGGCTGCAAAGTAGCATTGATTTCGAAAATGGTGATAAAATCGCGCACACGCTGCATGGTTTTTATACGCAGATTAACCGACGCATCCTTGCCATTAACTTCATTAAAGACATGCAGGAGAGTGAGAAACAATGCAACGAAGTCATTGCCGATCTCAAACAGATGCGTGATGTCTGGGATTCCATTGATCAAAATCTCAGTACAAAAGCGGGAAGTAACGCCAGTGAAAATGCTGCTCCTGTTTCGGCAAGCGGCTCTGACAGCGGCATTGTAATTTCCGCGTAACTGTGAATCTTTATTCTATCGGGCTGCCATTGGCCAGTGACTTGACAAGTTCCCCCACACGGGCCCGGACGTTGGGATCGGTAATGCGGTAATAGGCACGCATCAATTCAAGCGTTTCACGGCTGGACATATGCTCATACTCGAACTGCGCCGCCTCTTCGGCCACGCCGGTCACCGCCTTGGGCATCATGCCTTCGAGCCCTTCAAAAAAGTAGGATACCGGCACAGTAAGGTATTTTGCAAAATCATATAACCTGCTGGATCCCATGCGGTTGATGCCGCGCTCATATTTCTGCACCTGCTGAAAAGTGACGCCTATGGCCTTTCCAATGACTTCCTGGCTGAATCCAAGCATAACCCGGCGTAACCGCAGCTGTTTTCCGACATGAATATCTACTGGGTGTGGCATATCTATCTCTTATTTGGTTGTTTTAAGACTGGTATAGTACCACTATGACACGAATCAATATAATTATTGCCATAATGGAAATAAATTAAGAAAAAAAGAACTTATACAATAAAATACACAACCTATAATAGAAAATAAATAGCAATATAACAACTTATAATACAGGACGCGTTTGGAAAGAACCTTAAAGTCCAATGTCACCCAATTGGGTGACATTGGACTTTCTGATGATATACTTTGTTAGTAATTTCTATGCAATATTTTAAACGCATTTTAATAGGCGGCGGATTTTAATGGTGAGCTATGGTAAAACATGGTAGTAAAGTCGGCATATGATTTCGGCGGTTTCCATACAAAATCTAAAGAAAACCTATAAAGAAGGCAAAGCCAGCAAAGAAGCGCTTAAAGGTATTCACCTCGATATAGAAAGCGGCGCGTTTTTCGGGCTTTTAGGACCAAACGGAGCAGGTAAATCCACCCTTATTAATATCATGGCCGGGCTTACGGTCAAAACCAGTGGCACAGTCGCCATCTGCGGCTTCGATATTGAAAAACAGATGCGGCAGGCACGCAGTTCCATTGGCGTTGTACCGCAGGAGCTGGTGCTCGATACCTTCTTCACTGTGCGCGAGGCATTGGAGATTACTGCCGGATATTATGCGGTTCCGAAAGCGAAACGCCGTACCTCCGAGATTATTGAGGTCATGGGGCTTGCCGACAAGGCTGATGCGCATGCGCGCCGACTGTCCGGAGGCATGCGCCGCCGACTGCTGATTGCCAAGGCACTGGTGCACAGCCCGAAGGTACTGATACTTGATGAGCCTACCGCCGGCGTGGATGTAGAATTACGCACCCAGCTCTGGGATTATGTGCGGATGCTCAACAAACAAGGCACCACCATTCTTCTCACCACCCATTACCTGGAGGAGGCTGAGGAATTGTGCGATAAAATCGCTATCATCAACCATGGCGAGGTTATTGCCTGCGATAAAAAGCGCAATCTTATGAGCCGGTTTGACAGCAAACAACTCATACTGAAGCTGACCGTACCGCTGAAACGGATGCCGCCTGCACTTTCCGAACTTGGGGCCACGATTACGGACGAAGGCGATCTGATGTTACGTTATCGCCCGAGTGAGGCCAATATTGAAGAAATGCTTGGCAAAATCCGCGCTTCTGGCCTTAGCATCCGCGACCTCGTCACCCACGAGGCGGATCTGCAGGACGTATTCCAGCACCTGACGCGCAAGAAAGCCGCTTAGAAAAATCGAAAAAACTTCTATCCGTTGATAGTTTCCGCATGCTGCGTTTGATCCAGGCCGATGCGCTGCTCCATCTCCGGCAACGCCAGCCCCATGCACACCTTGATAATCCGCAGGAGAATATAGCTTACCACACTGCAATAGGCTATCGTGATACCCACGGAAAGGAGCTGTGCGAACAGCTGGTTAAGATTGCCCTCCAGCACGCCTTTGGTGCCTCCGACAGCCTCTACGGCAAACACTCCCGTCAGGATGGCGCCGATGATACCGCCGACACAATGCACAGCGAATACGTCGAGCGTATCGTCAAAGCCGAATTTATATTTCACGTTCGTCGCAAGATAGCAGATAATGCCTGCAGCAACGCCTATATAGAGTGCCCCCGTCACATCGACAAAACCGGAAGCAGGCGTGATGGCGACAAGCCCCGCAACCGCACCGGAAATCAGGCCAAGCACGGTCGGCTTTCTGCTGTGCATCCACTCCACTGCCATCCAGGCAAGTGCTGCAGCGGCAGTCGCGGCCTGGGTGACGAGCATGGCCATGCCCGCCCTGGTGCCTGAGGTTAGCGCCGAACCGGCATTAAAGCCAAACCACCCTACCCATAGCAATGCCGCTCCCGTCAGGCTGAGGCCAATATTATAGGGCGGTGTATGCCTGCGGCGATGCTTGAAATCAAATCCCTGCCCGGAAACCAGCGCCGCCACGAGCCCGGCGATACCAGCATTGATATGCACCACCGTGCCGCCTGCATAGTCAAGCGTAGTACCCAACCCGAGCAAGCCGGCATAGTGGTCTATATTCGTCCCGCCCAGCCAGCCGTGATCGCCCCAAACCCAGTGAGCGATAGGGATATACACAAAAGTAAACCATGCGGCGATGAAGACCAGCATCGAGGAAAAGCGGATACGCGTAGCGACTGCGCCTAAGATAAGCGCACAGGTGATGGCGGCAAAAGTCAGCTGGAACATGATATAAACTGATTCCGGAATCGTGCCGGCAAGCGTGGATATGGAGTTAATGCCAAGCCCTGCAAGCATAATCCGGCTGCTGCCACCTAAAAACACCGATGCGCCCTGCGTGAAAGCAAAACTATAGCCATAGGCTACCCAGAGCACGCTTACCAGACAGCAAATGACAAAGCTCTGCGCAAGCACGCCCAGCACATTTTCTTTCGACACCATACCACCGTAGAAAAGCGCGAGTCCGGGAATCAGCATCATCAGCACCAGCGCGGTGGATACCAGCATCCATGCTGTATCGCCAGAGTCTATTTTGGACGCGGGAATGTCTGCCAGACCATACTGCGGAAAAAACATCCCCCCAAAAAACAGCAGAAAAACAAAAAAACGTGGGATGAGTTGCATAATCACATATAATGTATAGCTTAAGTAAGCAGGGATTTTCTGTGAGATCTACAATTTTTGCAAGTTATTTTTCCCTTTTCCACGCTACACAAGCCGCTGGCATTCTTGCAACAGACACGCATTATATGCATACGCTGCACGCAGAGTATATTAGCCTGCGCCGTATATGTTCTTATCTATTAACATATTATTAAAACCTTACTGGTACGATTTCACCAAAGGAAACAATATGAACAGAAAAGAAAGGCGCAGCACCCAGTCCAAGGATAGACATAAGCCGGTCGTCCATATACATGGACACTCCTATGGAATGGATGAGGCCAATGCGCTGGCGATGAAAGAACATACGGCAGGTAACCTACAGGCAGCGGCGGAAATCTATCGCCTTATTATCACCAAATTCCCTGGAGTCGCTGAGGTTCATAATAACCTCGGCATTACGCTGCAGGATATGCGGTATTACCCGGAAGCACTGATGGCGTACAACCAGGCTATCGCCCTGAAGCCTGTGCTTGCCGAAGCCTATAATAACCGGGGCGTCACCCTGGGAGATATGCTGCGGTACGCGGAAGCACTGGAAAGCTATGATCAGGCTATCGCCCTGAAGCCTGACTATGCCGCCGCCTACTGCAACCGGGGTATTGTCCTGCAGGCGCTGAAACGCTCCCAGGAAGCCTTGACCAGTTATGACAAGGCCACCATGCTCAAGCCGGATTATGCCGAGGCTTATAATAACCGCAGCGTCGCCTTACAGCAGATAAAGCTGTATGATGAGGCAATGGAAAATTGCGAGCGGGCGCTGACGATTAAACCTGGCTATGCCGATGCCTATAACAACTTAGGTATCGTGCAGATGAACAAAGGCAATACGCAGGAAGCGGAGAAGGCATTCCGGAAAGCCCTCGCGCTCCGGCCAGTTTTCACCGACGCCGCCTATAATTTAAGCAATATCAGCAAATATAAGGATGCCAATCATCCGGACCGGCAAGCGATTCAGGCTATGCTCACCCGTACCGGGCTCTCTGCCCAGGAAAAAGAACAGCTTCTGTTTGCTCTCGGCAAGATTCTCGACGATTGCAAGCAGTATGACGAAGCATTCCAGTGCTACCAGCTGGCAAACCGCATCCGTAACACCACCGTCGCGTATAGTGCAAAAAAAATCACAGACTTTGTCACCATTACGGCTGAGATTTTCACCCCTGATTTCCTGTCGAACTCTTTCGGATTCGAGGATAAATCGCCCCTGTTTATCATCGGCATGCCCAGGTCAGGCACTACGCTTATGGCCAGTATCCTTTCCAGCCATCATGCTGTGGCGACGGCAGGGGAGCTTACTACCGTTACCGAACTTACCCAACGCCTGAAGCAGAAGACCGGCAGCGATGCGAGTTACCCCGAAGCGGTGAAGCATATCACTCCTGCCCTTGCCGCGCAGATGGTGGAAGAATACCTGTACGCCCTGCGCCGCGACACGGGTCCGGAACCGACCTATGTTATCGATAAGTACCCGCTTAACTTTATGCATTTGGGGCTCATCACGCAAATGTTTCCCAAAGCGCATATCATTCACTGCATCCGCCACCCCCTGGATACCGGGCTTTCCAACTACTTCCAGCGCTTTGCGCTGAATTACGATTATTGCTTTGATCTGCAGAATATCGGGCATTTTTACGGGCAGTATATGCGGATAATGGACTACTGGCGCACAGTGTTGCCCATTCCGATACTGGATATCCGCTATGAAGAAATGGTAGGGAATACCGAACCGATGGTACGCAAGGTGCTGGACTATCTGGGGCTGGAATGGGATGCGCGCTGCCTGTCTCCTCACACCAACCCTTACGCGGTGGAAACCGCAAGCCAGTGGCAGGTGCGCCAGCCTATTTACAAGCAATCCATGCAGCGGTGGCAGCATTACGAAAAACAATTAGCTCCTTTGAAGGAAATACTAGAGCGTGACGGATATCTGCCATATACATAAAACGCATGAACATACAAAAAACATGGCTTGCCGCGCCGCTGATCCTGATATGTATGGGAGGAGAGGCCGCCTTTGCAGCATGCAACTGGCAGACACAATGCAATAACGGAACCTGCCAGCGGATACCCATCTGCGACTCGCTGTCCGAGTTCGCGCCCTCTTCCCGCCCCAACAGATTGAGCCCCATCCCCGCTCCTCCTCCGGTAGCCAGCACCAACTGCCGCCAGCAAAAAGTCTGCGATACATATGGCAACTGCACATTCAGAAGCCTGTGCAGGTAGTCTTGCGAGTGAACAAAAAGCTGCTTCCATTCGCCTGCATGGCATAGTATGTTGGCGGCACATGCGCGTTATACATTCTTCTTTCACCCGCAAAGGCCCCAACCATCCGGTAAACCAGGACCGTGTATTGGAACCTGTATCTTCAGGCCAGGAAGTTTTATTCGGGATCGCAGACGGGCTTGGCGGCACGGCTGGCGGTGAGCTGGCTTCATCCAGGGCGGTGATCATAGCAAGGGATACGTTCCAGCGCGATCCCGCCATTGCGCTTGCTGCATTGTTTGAAGAGATCCGCAAAGGCATCGCCGCATCTGCATCCACCGCACCGCAACTGGCGGACATGGCGACTACCTTTACGGTATGCAGGTTATCGGAGGATAAGGCAACGGTGGGGCACATAGGGGATGCACGGCTTTACCATCTGCATAACGGCACGCTTACCTTACGGACCAAAGACCAGACCGAGGCGCAACGGCTGTTGGATGCAGGCCTGCTGGCCGAAGAGCAGATGGCATCCTATGCACGGCGCAATATCTTGCTTTCCGTGCTGGGCGCCACGTCCAGCTATGATTTCTTCAGCGAGAGTTTTGAAGTATATCCCGGTGACAGGCTGATTTTTCTCACGGACGGAGCCTATCACAGCATTACCGATAATGAGATCGCAGCGTTATCCGCTGAGGCCGATACGATGGAATCCTTAAAAAAGAAAATAGAGAAGCGTGCCGCTTCCCGGCGACCGAATGATGATTACACCGCCTTGTGCGTGGAAGTCGTTTAAGAATAATATGAGGTTCTGGAGACTATTATGCATGAAGTGGAACTGCCCGAACTGCCGGAAACCGAGCGGGAAATACGCAAGGATAAGTTGAATACACTGGTTGCCGCCACAGTGACATTGCTCGTCACCTTTATGGCAATATGCAAGATCGACGACAATAATATCGTGCTCAGGATGCAGAAGGTGCAGGCGGAGAATGTGGATAACTGGAGCTGGTATCAGGCGCTGCATATCCGCGAGGATATTAACAATTCTAAACTGACCGACCTGAAAAGCGACATGGTGGAGGAGGATGTCCCTTCCAAGCGAAAATTCATCCAGGCGAAAATCACGGATCATGAATCGCTCGCCCAAAAAATAGCCGATAAAAAAGAAAAAGTGAAAGAAGAAGCGAAGACCCGGCAGGAGGTGTATGAAACGCTCAACACTGCGCATGAGAAATTCGATTTCTCCGAAGCGGCCATTTCTATCGCCGTCTCCCTGCTTGCCCTCACTTCGCTGCTGCAGAAACGCTTCATGTATGGTGTGGCGCTGGTGCCCTCTCTGTTCGGCGTGGTGAAGGGTATTATGGGGCTGATGGGGTAACCGCCCAACGTCTTGGCTATTCACAATAACGCTTTATCCAGCAACTTCTCCAACTCTTTCCTCTGAATATCCTGCGCAATAATGGCCTTGCCTATGCCTTCGGCCAAAATAAAGGTAAGGCCGCCATCGCTGGCTTTTTTGTCGTGGGTGCAATGCTCAATAAGTCTTGCCGTATCAAACTTCCCTATAGCGCGCGGCGAAGTGCGCAGACCCACTTTCTCCAGATGTGCTTCAAGCCTTTCGCAGTCCTGTTCCCTGCACAAGCCGCGCATCATGGAAAGCCGCATGGCCAGTACCATCCCGATAGCCACGGCCTCGCCATGCAGCAATGCATCGCTAAAACCCGTTTCCGCTTCGAGCGCATGCCCCAGCGTATGGCCGAAATTCAGCACTGCCCGGATGCCGGATTCCCGCTCATCGCTCGCCACGATTGCCGCTTTGGCCTTGCAGCTTTCCCGCACGATATGTGACAGGGCTTTTTTATCCCCCGCAAACGCGCTTTCCGCCTCTTGCTCCAGCCAACCGAAAAACTGAGGATCACGGATGACGCCGTATTTCACCACTTCGGCATAGCCTGCAAGCAACTCACGCCTAGGCAACGTTAAAAGCGTAGCGATATCGGCGATGACCAGCCGGGGCTGGTAAAAAGAACCGATTAGGTTCTTACCCTGACGCGCATTTATACCTGTCTTGCCGCCGACGGAGCTATCCACCTGCGCAAGCAGCGTCGTGGGAATCTGGATAAAATCCACCCCGCGCAGCAGAATGCTGGCGGCAAACCCGGTAATATCGCCGATAACGCCGCCGCCCAGCGCGATAAGCGTCACCTTGCGATCGGGGGTGAACGCCAATAGGCGATCCAGCAGCTCCTCCAACACGGCAAAGCGTTTGGTCTGCTCGCCATGCGGCAGTACGATGCTTTCATGCCGAAGCCCAGCCCCTTCTAACGATGCCTGCAATGTTTCCAGATATAATTCTGCGACCATATCGTCGCTTACGATAATAACCCGCCTGCTGCGCAATAGCGGGGCAACGAGGGAACCTGCCTGGGCCAGCAAGCCATCGCCAATTACAATATCGTAGCTCCGGCTGCCAAGCGCCACATGCAAAGGTGCATTCATAACGCCTGTCTCTGCCTTAATAATTCCATAATGTGCTCCACTACTTTTTCATGATGGCCAAGATTGTTATCCACCACCATATCCGCCAGCGCATAGACGGGGTCGCGCTCCTGGATAAGCCGCTCAAGAATGGCGCGTTTATCGCCGGTGGCAAGCAACGGACGGTTGTTGCGCCGGGACACCCGATCCAGCAATACTTCGATATCCGCGCGCAGCCAGATCGACAGTGCCTTACCGCTGATGCCAGCGCGTATATCGGCATTCATGAACGCGCCGCCGCCGGTGGCAATCACCATCGGCTCCTCCCCCAGCAGCCGGAGCAGCACGCGTTTTTCCAGATCACGGAAAATGGCCTCGCCGTACACCTCAAAAATATCGGGAATGCTGCAGGCGGCAGCTTCGACGATTTCATTATCCGAATCCACGAACCGTACGCCGATTTCACTGGCAAGCCTGCGCCCGATCGTGGTTTTCCCTGCCCCCATCAGCCCGACCAGCACCAGCGAACGGGCGAGCGGGAGTGGATTGCGATTTTCCTGAAATGTGCTATTGTTCGTCATCCGTATAATTTATCAAAGATCCCATCATGTCCGTAAAGAAAAATCTTTTTATCCTTATCATTCTCCTTATCATCGGCGGTGGAGTGTACCTGGACGTCAAAGAAATACCCGCGCCGCAACATCCCATAGAGAAAGTCATCAGCAATGAACGGTTTCTTAAGTAGCATAGCATTGCTACTGGTGTTCGCCAGCGCCGCCGCACAGGCTGCGCCTGCAAAAGCACCGCATGATCTGGCGCCGCGGCTGGAATCGCAAAGCGATGGCGATGCCACAGATTCGGACGCAGGCACGGGGTATGAAGAAGCGCCGCCGGTTCCGGTCAGCGTGGAGGCGGTAGAAAAACCCTCCACGGATAATTTCGGGATACTGGACGAAAACCACGGCGGCCTGCCCGCTTCAGTCTGGAAGGGAAGCACGCGTGAAACACTCGATCCCCTGCTCATGCAAGTCACCGGTGTGGCTAGCGCCCCGATCCGCAATGTCCTCATCCGGCTGCTCATGACGGCATCTCCGCCGCCGCAGGGACATTCAGGGGAGGATTGGCTCACGTTGCGCCTGAATGCACTGATGAACCTCGGCCAGGAGGACAAGGTAAGCCAGATGGTAAGCGGCTTGCCGACGTCACTGATTACCAGCCCGATGCTGGAGACCGAGATAGAAGTGGAGCTGGCGCATGGGGATTACGATAAAGCCTGTGCAAAAATGCAGCCTAATATAAACTCCCTGAACGCGAAAGACACCATATTCTGGCAAAAATTCCATATCATCTGCCAGATAAAAGGCGGCAAGTCCGATGAAGCCATGGTGGGGTTGGATGTGCTCAATGAAACCGATGCCACCACTACCTTTTTCCAGGACGAGGTACGGCACATCACCAATAAGAATATCCCGGTAAAATCCTCTCCCAGTAGCTTCTCGCTGCTGGATTTCACCCTGATGCGCATGGCAGGCGATAATGAACGGCTTAAAGATAAAATAGATGTGCTCCCAGCGCTCGCCATAAAATATCTGGCGCTGGACGAAACAGCAGATGTCAAGCTACGGGAAAAGGCGCTCGCGCGGGCAAGGCAGCTTGGCATCCTGCCCATGGCGGAAAACGGCAGGTTACCGGAACAACCGTTTGAGAAATCCCTGGCCAGCGATGTCATCACGCTGGTTTCAGCGCTGGGATCCGGAAATACGCCCAATGACGCCGATAATGCCGTTATCGCACGGCTGCCGCTGGATGAGGCTGGTATTCAGGACAGCCGCCGCATTGAACGGTTGCTGACATTGATGGACATATTCGGCTATAAAGTGCCGCCAATGGTATGGCAGAAACTATTCGCCCATAAAAACCGCTTTGACGGGGAAGTACCGCCTGCCCTACGGGTGGGGCAGTTGAGCGAAGCCGCAAACGCAAACCGCAAAGGCGAGGTTATCGTGCTGGCAGCCCTTGCAGCGGATGGCAATGATACCGATAAAATGAGCGATTTAACCCTGGTTCCCCTGGTCAAGGGGTTGAAATCCATGGGCTTTGACAAAGAAGCCCGGGAACTGGCCTATAGCGCGGTCAAGACTTATCATTGATATTTTTCATTTTATATCAATACTATGCCATTACATCTTTAGAAATTGCCTTTCAAGCCCGGAAATAGTATAATAAAGAGTTATTTCTACTAGGAGCGGGGGATTTATGGTTGATTCAGTAGCGCCTGGCATTTCACAATATTACTCTTACCTGAATACGCTCCAAGGCGGTATTCAGAATACCTCGCAACCGGCAGGGACTTCGTCTAAGGCCGTGACACCTGGAAGCGCGACATCTTCCACGAATAATGATACTGCTTCTTCTAACGCTTCCGCGGTCGTTTCTTCGTTACTGGGCGGCGGCGCAGGCAGCTTCAAACCCGCCATACTCAGCCTGCTGCAAGATAACAATTCCAACGGGTTCGATCCGGTAACCAGCCTCCTAGGAGGCGCCTCGACAAATACTGCATTTACTACGCTTCTCTCGAGTGTCTATGCAAGCAGCGCGGCGGCATCGCTGACCCAGGCGCAGAATAATGCGACGCCGCCCGCTACCTCTACTACGAGCACCACCGGGTCAACAGTGGTTGACAATGTGATTAACGCCGCCATACAGGCTTCGGTTGCCTATAACAACACGCTTATCCAGAATTCCCAGCAAGCGCTTGCTGCAAGCTCCACCGCCATCGAGAGCGTCATCCCAATTACTACCTAGCCTGCTGCTCGTTATTCGTTGCACGTAACGAGCGGCGCATTCCTAGAGCATGCCTTCCATTACGCTAATGCGCGAACGAAAACAATGCATGCGGTAGTAGTAATTGGGGATACGCTAAAAGCGTAGATACGCTTTCAACGTATAATACACCGATATCAGGCATATACCGTAGGATACAGTCTGAGCGATACCGCGCCCTACGACACGCGCATGGCGCATAATGAGAGACTGGTTATTCAACTCGCCGATTTGCCGCGCGCGCATGGTATAGGCAACTACCGCTTCATAGAAGCTGTTATGGTCGGCAATAAATACATCTGGCTTGAGCAGCAGGTTCGCTATATTCTTCAGACGTCCGGTGGCCGCCGCATCGGTGAGGCGCTTGCGGAAATCCTGACGAGCGCCGCGCTTATGGAGCATATCCGTGACCGGCATCAGCTTTATCGCCACCCAGGAACAAAGGCCGTGAAGCTCCATGGCTGACTCTACCTTATTTTGTGCCTTTATCAGCAGTTTCAACGCCACCAGCCCCGCATGGGAAGCGAAGAACGGCAGGGCATCCAGTTCATTCACCCGCATTTCTTTGCCGATATCCAGCCTGCTTGTAATAAAACCTGCGATGTGCCGATCCATAAAATCGGCCTCCGCTGCATGCTGCGCCGCTGCTATATTAAGCGCCAGCAGCAGATCGCGCAACGTCGTCACATGATAGCGCTTTACCAGCTTGCTCTGGCAGGGCAGGCCGGGGAGTAAATCGTAGAGGCTGCGCTCAATACCGAACCCCAGGCCCTTCATGCGCATAAACCCGCGCACACGCGGCAGCTTGAATCCCATCACGGAATAGTCGGCAGGCGGAGTACCCGGCTGCTGCTCCAGCCAGAAGCCGGGCAAATCGCTGTCCAGCATCTGTACTAGCGTCTGGATGTCCTCCTGATTCTCAGTAAAAAACGCCTCTGCAAACACATTTGCCATGCCGTCAATCATCACCGAGAGATGTTTAAACCGTATGGGACCGGCGGGATCCAGCAGGGTAATCGTGCGCGCGAGTGCTTCGTTCACGCTGCGTATATTGTCCACATTCACATGGGAAGCGATACGCGCAATCATTTCCGTCAACTCGGGTTTATGCGCGCTGTTTTCCACCCAGCGGCTAAGCTTATTCTCTGCCAGGACGCCGCCTGCATCCTGCCCTGTCTTAAACAGCGCATTGGCAATCGCCTTGCGGTTATAGTACACGGTTCCCATGCAATCGAACCCGCGCGAGCTTTCATGAGGTGCGGATGGCTGGATCAGGTTGAACTTCCGTCCCGAGAGCCAGTTGACAATACTCTCCGGATCCCAGCGTTCGCGCCGCCCGTCATTAAGCAGGCCACGCAGGAAATCCTGCAATTCGTCGGAAAAATCCCACGGCGCGGCAAGGACAGTATAAGATCCCTTCACGAGCACGTCTTCGATAAAACTTTCTTTTTCAATGCCAGTAAAAGGCTTGAACCCTAGCGTCAGATGCAGCGTCAGCACTGCCAGCGCATAGCAATCGGCGTTGATGGCATTATCTGACTTGCCCAAAGGCAGGGTCAGAATCCGCTCTATCGGTTCAAACAGGAAATGCTGTGAAAAGCCGGAGGGCTCCGAAATACATTCTCCCAGCAGGATCCGGTTATCCGCCATATAGACGTTATCCAGGTTAATGCGGTTATGGCTGATGCCTTTTTGAGCAAGAATCTTCAAAATCTCCGCCAGCGGACGCAGCAGGAAATTCACCAATGTCGTTTGCGATACCGGCCTTTTTCCTTCGGCCAGGAGGCTGGATAATGTCTGCCCAGAAGGCCTTTCCAGCACAGCCACCATACGCACTTCGGACAGCGTGCTGATTTCCACCGCGGCAAACGCCAACAGCGAGACCATGTTCGGATGGGCAAAATCCTTGAGCGCTTCGATGTTTTTCTGGCGAAGCGGCGCATTATTCTGGTACACGAGCGCATACAGGCTGGCGCCGGGCACCTGTTCGTCATGTACGCCATAGGCCATCGCAAATTTAGAGCTTAACCCCTGCAAAGGCTGGTTGGTAAGGATACGGTAGCGCCCTGCTACGATATCTTTCGCAGGAGCGACCGCTTCCGAAGAGGGATAGCGCTTGATCAATGCAAGCAGTTCTTCCCGGCTGGCAGTATATTCATTGTTCGCACTCATAGCTTGCCGTTAGAGTGTACTTTGCTTCGTCATCCCGCGCGAAAACACAGGATCTCGTGCTATCATGAAAATCAGGAAAACCTGTTAATCTTACGCCGCCTTCTTGAGTAGCTCCGCCATGGTTTTGCCGAGCGCCGCCGGAGAGTCGGAGACTTTAATATCTGCCGATTTCATCATTTCGATCTTGGTTTCCGAACCGCCCTTGCCGCCTGAAATAATCGCCCCGGCATGCCCCATGCGCCTGCCCGGAGGCGCAGTGCGCCCGGCAATAAAGCCCACGATCGGCTTTTTGGTTTTGTTTTTCTTGAGAAACTCCGCCGCTTCCTCTTCCGCCGAGCCGCCGATTTCACCGATCATGATGATCGCATCGGTCTCCGGATCGGCAAGGAACATGTCCAGCACATCAATGAAATTGGTGCCGTTCACCGGATCACCGCCGATGCCGACGCAGGAAGACTGTCCCAGTCCCTCAGCGGTGGTCTGCGCTACCGCCTCATAGGTAAGCGTGCCGGAACGGGAAACGATGCCGATGCGGCCTTTCTTATGGATATGCCCCGGCATGATGCCGATCTTGCATTCTCCCGGCGTGATGACGCCTGGACAGTTGGGACCGACGAGGCGCGTCTTGCTACCGCATAATGCGCGCTTTACCCTGACCATATCCAGCACCGGAATGCCTTCTGTAATGCAGACGACCAGTGGAATCTGCGCATCCACTGCTTCCAGAATCGCATCCGCTGCATACGGCGGCGGGACGTAAATCACGGATGCGGTTGCCCCGGTCTTGGCCACCGCTTCCTCCACCGTGTCAAACACCGGCAGGTTAAGGTGTTTGGTACCGCCCTTGCCGGGAGTGACGCCGCCGACCATCTGCGTGCCGTACGCTAGCGCCTGCTCCGAATGGTATGTGCCTTCCCTGCCGGTAAACCCCTGACAGATGACTTTGGTTTTTTTATTGATGAGTATGGACATGATTGGTTCCTGGTTATTTGTTGTTCGTTGTTAGCGAGCTTATGCGGCCGCTTTCCTCACCGCATCAACGATACGCTGGGCTGCATCGGCAAGATTATCCGCAGGCAAAATCGGCAAGCCAGAGGTCGCCAGCATTTTCTTCCCCAATTCTACATTAGTGCCTTCCAAGCGCACGACGAGCGGCACGTCAAGGCTTACTTCACGCGCGGCGGCAATGACGCCGTCAGCAATGATATCGCAGCGCATGATGCCGCCGAAGATGTTCACCAGAATACCTTCGACGCTTGAATCGGAGAGGATAATTTTGAAAGCTTCCGTCACTTTTTCCTTGGTAGCGCCACCGCCCACGTCGAGGAAGTTCGCGGGCAATCCGCCGTAATATTTGATGATATCCATGGTGGCCATCGCAAGGCCTGCGCCATTGACCATGCAGCCGATATTGCCATCCATCTTCACATAGGAGAGCCCGAACTTGGCCGCCTTGCGCTCCAGCGGATCCTCTTCATCCTCATCGCGCAACTCCGTCACATCCTGATGCCGGTAAAGCGCGTTTTCATCAAAGTTAAACTTCGCATCAAGCGCAATGATGTTATTCTCCTTGGTAATGACCAGCGGGTTAATTTCCAACTGGCTTACGTCTTTCTCAATGAAGGCACGGTAAAGGTTAGTGACAAACTCAGCGAATTTCCCCTGCAGCTCTTTTTTAATCTTCAAACTGAATGCCAGTTTACGTATATGAAAAAGCTGGATGCCGGAGACCGGATCGATGCCAATCATGAAAATCTTCTGGGGATATTTCTCCGCCACTTCCTCAATGTCCATACCGCCTTCGGAAGAAGCCATGATCGTTACGCGCGACGTAGCACGGTCGACAATCATCGAAAGATACATTTCCTCGGCAATATTGCTGCCTTCTTCAATGTAGACACGCTTGACTTCCTTGCCCACCGGGCCGGTCTGGTGCGTCACCAGCGTCATGCCAATCATTTTCGCCGCATGCTGGGAAACCTCGTCTATGGTTTTAGCAAGCTTGACCCCACCGGCCTTGCCCCGCCCTCCGGCATGGATCTGCGCCTTGACCACCCATAACTTGCCGCCCAGCTTCTGCGCCACGGCTTCGGCCTCTGCAGGCGTATAGGCAACGCCGCCTCTGGGCACCGGAACGTTATATTGTGCTAAAATCGCCTTGGCCTGGTATTCATGGATATTCATAATTCTTTCCTTAAGCTTTAGGTGTCAGGTGCCAGGTTTCAGATTTCGGGGATAATGGCTGACACCCGGCACCTGTTTCCTGACACCCATAATCTCAGGCTGCTGCCTGCAGTTTAATGCCCGAACACAGTCCGCGCACCGCATCTGCAGACTTATTAAACATTTCTTTTTCCGCCGCGTTCATTTCAATTTCGACTATTTTCTCGACACCACCCGCGCCGATGACCGCCGGCACGCCGACATAGAGATCCTTAATACCGAATTCGCCTTTGAGGCATGCTGCGCAAGGAATGATACGCTTACGATCGAAGAGATAGGAGTCCGCCATCTTCACTGCCGAAGCCGCCGGAGCATAAAACGCCGAGCCGGTTTTCAGCAGCCCCACGATTTCCGCTCCGCCGTCACGCGTGCGCTGCACGATCTTGTCCAGCACGTCCTGCTTGATAAGCCCAAGTTTCACCACATCCGGCAGCGGAATGCCGCCGATGGTGGAATAGCGCACCAGCGGAACCATGCTGTCGCCGTGGCCGCCCAGCACGAAAGTCGAAATATCCTGTACCGATACGCCTGTCGCCTCAGAGAGGAAATAAGAGAAACGCGCCGAGTCCAGCACGCCCGCCATCCCCACTACTTTAGCATGCGGCAGCCCGGAAACTTCGCGCATTACCCAGACCATCGCGTCCAGCGGGTTAGTGATCACGATGACAAAGGCGTTCGGGGCATGTTTTTTAATATTCTCCGCCACGGTTTTGATGATACCGGTATTGATATTCACCAGATCGTCGCGGCTCATGCCGGGCTTACGCGGAATACCCGCGGTGACGATGACGACATCCGCACCCTTGATATCCGCATAGTCATTCGTACCTTTGACACGTGCGTCGGAACCATCCACGAACGCCGCCTGCGCGATATCGAGTGCCTTGCCCTGCGGCAAGCCTTCGGTAATATCGAACAACACCACATCACCCAATTGCTTCTGCATGAGTATATGGGCAAGAGTTCCGCCAATCATTCCGGCACCGATCAGGGCTATTTTTTTGCGAGCCATAGCTATCTCCTTCATTTTATGAAAGATACTTAAATACACCGGGGAAACCGTAATGCACAAGGTTTTTTTCAGGTTCGCACTACGTTAGCAATACGAGGACAACCGCCCCTGCGATAATCACGTTTTCAATCAAATACTTCTTTGGAGTTGTAGGTTGCAGGTTGCAGGTTGCAGGCTTGAATTTATGCAACTTGCAACTTGCAACTTGCAACCCTGCCGCCATAGCAGCAACGGATACTAAGAAAATCAAGTGTGGCCAGTGCAGCCAGACGCCCGCCAGGACAAGCAGCTTCAGCACATCCGGAAATGCGGCCATATTGCGGGACATTGGCTTTCCGGATAATTTCCAGACAATAACTCCTGCAATAAGCCCGCCGTAAGCCGTACCTGCAAAACTAAACAGTGTATGGTCAAACAACGTGCGGTATAGCATTCCGCAGACAAGACCGGCAATCAGCACCCTATCCGCAAAGAAATCGTCCAGTGTCAGCATGGCCGCCAGCATGAAAAAGGCCGTCATGCCCAGTGACACCAGAATGAAGGATTCAGTAAAGCCGAACTTCAGGTAGCAGAGCACGAATAACAGGGACGTAAACGCTTCCATCAGCGTATAGGCTGCTGGCACCGCCACGCCGCAATAGCGGCACTTGCCGCGCGTCATCAGCCAGGAAAATACCGGGAACAAATCACGGGTTTTCAGCGGCGCGCTGCAGCTGTCGCAGAAGGGATCGCGGACAAACAACGGCTCATTGCGTGGCAGCCGGTAAATCGGGCTGGTGGCTAAGTTACCGATAACCAGCCCCAGAAAGCCCGACCAGATGATACCGGGTAATAGGTCAAGAAGGGGCATAGCGTGAATAACGAATAAAAAAATTTACGTCATTGCGAGCGCAGCGAAGCAATCCAGATTTTACCAGTACGGCCATTTCGGGATTGCCACGCCGCCTTTGGCGGCTCGCAATGACACTGACGGCTGGATAACTCATCAATTCTCCTCTTTCTTATTAGGATGCAGCAACGCGTCTATATAGCGCCCCTGAAAGAGGTTAATGCCCATCGCCTGCCCGTAATTCACCGCCTGCGTGGTATCGCAGCGGCAAAGAATCACCCGGTTGGAGCCAAAGCCTGCTATGGCGTCCAGCAGCCGGCGGTTTTCCAATGCTCCCAGATCGTCCTCCCAGTCCGCATTCCATTGCAACTTAGCCAGATCGAAGCCGAGCCGTTCGCGGTCAATCTGGACGATGCTCAGGCTGGTCAGTCCGTCCACGCAGATTTTATAGCCGAGCTCCTGCACCAGGTTCCTTGCAGCGGCAAAGGCACTCATATCACCGAACACGTCGCCTATCTGTATCTCGATGACCATCGGGAATTTAGTGAACGGTTTTATCAGGGCATCAAATTCCCTGAATTTTTTCGACAGCAGGGTTTCGATATTAAAGTTAATGCTGACGGCGCTGTCGAGATAGCGCGCCGGGCTTATGCTGATCAAGTCAAGCATCCGTTCATCCAGTATTTGGGTCAGATACCGGAAAAGCCAGCGGTTACTGAAAAAATCCGTTTTTGAATTCAGCATCTGGCGCAAATGGGCGATATGGATGTAATATTCATCAAACACCTTACGGACATTGCGGTTGGGCGTCAGGGCGCAGACCGGCTGGCGGCGGAGCATCCTGCTCAAATCCGCTTTGTTCAGATCCTGCTCAATATGGGCAAGCCGTATGGGAGTAAAATGCTGGCCGGATTTCTGCGGAACATTTTCAGCAGCAGGCTGCGTTGCTTCCGTGGTTTCCTGTTCCATGCGCGTGCTTTGCGAGAGCTTTTTCCGGCAAAGCTGGTAGAACTGGGCATATTCCTGCCCGAGATCAAACACACGGCAGAAATCAGAATTTTCCTCCCCGCTGCCGGTATAGGCAAGCGGATCGTCAATAAACAGATAACGCAACTGGAAAATAGCCTTATCTATCTTATGCTTTCCTATATTACGGCACAGCAGGATAATCGTCTGGTCAAAACAGACAAACACGCCGCCCTGGTGATCCACCAGCAAATCCCCCAACAGGTTGACCGCGATCTGAATCTGGTACGGGCTCCGGTATTGTTCCAGCAGCCTGTCGAAATGAAAATACACCGCACGCCAGCTGATAGCCTCGCCCGATAGATTCCCCACGGTATCTACCAGCTTTACCTCGGCATCCTTTAGGAGTGTGAACATAGATTCCCTAGTTGTCAGGTTTCAGGTGTCGGGTGTCAATTGACTTTGAAACCTGACACCTGAAAGCTGAAACCTTGTTTCAATGCGCGCCATATCCCTGCAACATCCTCTCCGAGGTCTTGTTATTGACGTATTGCTCCAACGAGCGCGTATCCAGTTCCATGGCAGGGGCATCCATATCGCCGGTCAGCTTTACGGTCACCGTAGGAGGATTAGCCGCATCCAGGACTTTAAGCGCGAAAGTAATATTGGTGCCGGTAGTCCAATGCACCAGATCCACCTGGTTGACAAGCGTTCCTTCCGACTGATCGCTGATTATTTTCAGACGTGACGTTGCCGCCAACCCTTTGGCGATATTCCATTCCCCTTCGATGCCCGAGAACAGGGTACTGCCCTTAGGCAACATCCGCTGCACGACCCCCACGATGTCGGAGACCTGCCGCACATAGCTTACCGCCCGTATAATGCCGGGAAGGTTAAAATTATGTACTTCGATATCCCTTCCGCTGACGCCGACCGTGCCGGCCAGGTTGGAAACCCAAGACGTCAGGTTTATCCCGTTCGTGGATAGCACCACACTGGCATTGGCCGTTCCGGACACGCCATGCAGTATAGGAAACAGCCGGGCGAGGCTGTCCATATTCAGCGCGGCGATAGAGGCGACAAAACTTGCCGTGGGAATGGTGCCGCCTGCAATGGTGGCCTTGCCGGTTATTCCGGCGCCGAATACGTTAGCTTTGATGCTGGTGATGTTGAGCTTCTGATCCGCGACCCCGCCCGTCAGGGTGAGATTATCCGCTGCAAAGGCTTTGTCCCGGAAATGGCCGAATTTCATGTTGAAAGTTCCGTTAACCATGCCCAGCCATCTGAAGTCCATGATATCGGTTGACCACCTGTCCTGGGAAGCATTTTCTCCTCCCTGAGCAGTCCCCTGTGCCGGAGCAAAAAACACATCCTTGTCGAAATTATCCAGGTCCGCCTGCAAATCTATCTTCGGCATTACTCCGGAGACATCCGCCGTCACCTTGCCGGAAATAAGGGAACCGTTATAGGGCATACCCTCCACCTCCACCCGTATTCGATTAAGTGTGGCTGCAAGACTCAGGTTTGCATGTTCATACGGCTTGCCGTTGAAGGTGTATTTCTCAAGCGCCGTGGTGATATACATATCGTAGCCCAGTCGTTTGAGCCATATAGTAATAATTCCGCTGTCATCCTTGACCGGATCGGTGCTGAACAGCGACTTCTCCCAGTTCTTCAACCCCCATCGCTCCATAAAGTGGTCCAGGTTCATGCCGCTGATCCCGAACGCTGCACGCATATTCGTGCGCGGCCCCTGCTTTATTATCATTCCCCCGGTCAGCGCCATCGTATTGCCGATACGGGCGATCAATTCGGACAGCCGTATTTCCTTAAGGGATACAAGCGTATTCGTCCTCAGATGGAACCGTTTAAAATCTTCGGGAGGCAAAGCAATGCCGACCGGTTTGAAGGTGCTCAACGCCTGATATAGATCATTGCCGATAACGTCGGTCTGGCCTTCCACCGTCACCCCTTCAAGGCCGATTTTACCGATACCAGCGAAACTGAGATGCGTCTCCCCCGGCAAGGTGGCCGTAAGCTGCGGTAGCGTAAAATCCTTTCCCTCCATCTCCGTGGAAAAACTGGTATTGAAGATATGCCTGCCGTTATACACCATGTCGTCAATCTTCACGTTGGAAGAAATGCTTAAAGGACGGGGTGGCTGATTCTGGGGCACATAGGCATTACCCAAGCCAATACCTTCTTCTTTCGCGCTGATCACGAAACCGTTCTCGATAATATCTTCGAGATTGAGCATATGTATTTGCGCCTTGACATCCATATGATCGGGTAATGCTACATCCACCGTTGCGCCACCTTTGATCGTCGGGCCGTCCAGCGCGATGTCTGCAAATTGCACCTTCCTGGGAACTGCCATCACTACGTTAGCCGTCCCGTTGACTGGAATTTTCCGGTAGTCCGCTCCTGTAGCGACCTTTTCACCACGATAGGATCGCACCCAGTACGCCAGATCGTCCGTATCCAGCTTCAGCTTTCCGTTAAAGAAACCGTTATTATCCCTGAAACCGGCAGTGCCTTCGTACGCAAAGCTACTTTTATCACTGGTAGCCGTAAAATCGAAATTGGCGGAAGCGGAGGAGAAAATTTGTTCAATTCCGCCGCTCACATGGGCGGAAATAGCATAGGGGCGCTCCTGGTGCGTGAAGCGCAGATTCACCGCTGCTTTTTCCGATCCGGTATTGACATCCGATAGGATACTGATCCCGCCAAATTCGAGTATTGTGCCGTCCAGACGGGTATAATTCATCTGCGCCCGGTTTACGGCGATAGAGATATTGCGCAACGCCTTCGCAGACGGCTTTACATTGCCTGCCTGAAACACGCCATTGTTCCAGAAGCTGGACATTTCTTCCAAGTTCAACCTGCCGTCAGATAACGCCTCCATTTCGATATCAACATCATTTACCAGCAGCTTTCTGATGGCCGCTCCTCCCCCGAAGAGCGACGTGTAGGCTGGCCATATCTCCATGGTTTTTATGGTCAGCAGGAACGGGGATTTGGCGCCGGGAGAATTCAGTACATACATGGAGTCCACAACCATATGCGGCAGGGGGAATATCTTGACAGTGGCATCCCCCTGAATCTCCAGCTGCATGCCTGTCGCCGCGTCAAAGGAAGCCTTAAGCTCACTTTTGATGGAGTTCTTATTCATGAATAGCGGAAGGGCAACCAGCCACGCGGCCAGAATAACCATCCCTATTGCAGCCACCACTTTAGTCAGCTTCTTTTTCATAAATCAGCGCCTAAAATCCGTCTCAAACTAAAGTGTTCAGCGGCCTGTGGCTAATGGAAGGGAGTGAAGCGCCTGGCCACAGACCGGACACTGCCCACGCATATCCCTATTTTTTGGACTTCTTCTTTTTAGAGCCTTGGGCGGACTCCTCTTCGCCATCCTCGAAAGCGATTGCTTCCTCATCCTCCACATTGCCGACGATGACGTTATCGCCCGTGTCCAGATCTTCAATCAGGGCTTCTTCATCGGCATCGTCCTCATTTACAGAGGTCTCTTCCATTTCTTCCAGTTCGCTCAACTCGTGCAGCGCGTCCATCTCGTCCACGTCCTCTATCTCTATCAGCTCGCCAACGCCTTCACCGCCATCATCCTCTACCATTTCTTTCTTTTGTTTCTTGGAAGCCTGAGCATTCTTTTTTTCCGCCAGCAACGCAGGTGAAAGCATGGTTTCGCTTTCAGACGCAGCACGTTTCACGGTCTTGCGCCGCGCACGCACGGATACCGACGGATCAAACGCATGGCCACATTTCGGACAGGTCGCCGGAACGGCATTCAAATCATAGAAAGGCGCTGCGCAGGAAGGACAGTTACGTTTCGTTCCCCAAGATGCTTTAGTCACTAGTATACTCCTGTTACACTACCTGTTGTTAGCGGATAGCCGCGTAGGCGCTATCCATCCTAACAGATATATAATTGAACTTTATATTTCATCAAATTTTGGTATGGTTCTTAAATATACTAAAAGCAAGTCAAATTGACTTGCAACTCTAACTTTTATATACCCATCGCAACTAAAAAGCTGCGATGGGTATATCAAACTCCGCGCCGAAAGCGCGGGGTTTGCGCCGCGCAGCGAGCGTAACACACGTCGAAGAATTGTCATTCTTTGACGTGCAAGGAGTATAACACGCCATGCATTCCTCCCTTCCCATGCAATCCCGGCCCGCAGGCAAGGCCTTGACGGGTGTTTTCCGCGTACCGGGAGACAAGTCCATCTCCCACCGCGCGCTTATCTTCGCTTCACAGGTCATTGGAAAAACCTCCATCACCGGCCTGCTGGAGGGCGATGATGTCATCAATACGGCCAAAGCGCTGGAACGCCTGGGCGTCACAATCGAGCGCAGGGCACCCGGGGAGTGGCATATACAGGGCGTGGGCGTCGGCGGGCTTTCGGAAAGCACGGATGTCCTCGACATGGGCAATTCCGGCACCGGGGCGCGGCTGATGATGGGGCTGGTCACTCCCTATACGTTCACCACCTTTTTCACCGGCGATGACAGCCTGCGCCGCCGCCCCATGCTGCGCGTGATGACGCCGCTTATGGAAATGGGCGCGCGGTTTGAGGCGCGTGAGGGAGGAAAACTGCCGCTCGCCGTGCACGGCACGCCCCGCATGCTACCTATAGAATACCGCCTTCCGGTCGCATCTGCCCAGGTAAAATCGGCCATCCTGCTGGCTGCGCTCAACATTGCCGGAATTACCACCGTCATAGAGCCGCTGGCGACGCGCGATCATACCGAACGGATGCTCCGGCATTTCGGCTGGCAGATAGAAAGTACGGTGCTGGACGATGGCAGCATCGCCATTTCCCTTTCCGGGCAGCAGGAGCTTCCTCCTGCCGCACGCAGCATCGTCGTTCCCGGCGATCCGTCTTCGGCAGCCTTTCCGGTGGTCGCCGCCCTGATCGTTCCGGGCTCCGAAATCCTCATTGAAAATATCACCGTCAACCTTCTGCGCACTGGCTTGTATACCACGCTCATCGAAATGGGGGCGGATATATGCTTCGATAACCGCCGTATCAGCGCCGGGGAGGAAGTCGCCGATCTGCGGGTACGCTATAGCAAACTCAAAGGCATTACCGTACCCGCCGAACGCGCGCCTTCGATGATCGACGAATATCCCATACTCGCCGTGGCCGCAAGCTATGCCGCAGGCAAAACCGTCATGCATGGCCTGGGGGAGCTAAAGGTAAAGGAAAGCGATCGCCTGCAGGCGATTCTTGCCGCCCTGAAAGCGTGCGGCGTAGCGGCAAGCGCGCAAGGGGAGACGCTTACCGTCGAAGGCGGCAGGCCGCAAGGCGGCGGCACTGTCACAACTCATTTTGATCACCGCATTGCCATGAGCGCCCTGATAATGGGTATGGGGACGAAGCAGCCCGTCCATATTGACGACGGCAGCGCCATCACCACCAGCTTCCCGGGATTTGCCGAACTGATGAATGCCATGGGCGGCCAGATTGCCATTGCCGTGCCGCACGGTACGGCAATCGCTCCCCACCCGCTTGTCATCGCCATTGATGGCCCGGCCTCATCGGGCAAAGGAACACTGGCACGGCGGCTGGCGGAACATTTAGGCTATCCGTATCTCGATACCGGCAGCATCTACCGCGCCGTAGGCCTGAAAGTGATTTATTCAGGCAAAGACCCGTATGATAGGCGGGCGGCGCAGGATGCAGCGCTGGCGCTTTCGGAGCAGGATTTCAGCAATCCGCGCCTGCGCCAGGAAAAAGTCGGGCTGGCGGCATCGGTTATATCCGCCATTCCCGAAGTGCGCAAAACCCTGCTCGATTTCCAACGCACTTTTGCCAGGAATCCCAAAGGAGCGATACTGGATGGGCGTGACATCGG